>JALZGN010000029.1 GCA_030861005.1 Actinomycetota bacterium | reverse complement strand
GAGCCGGTGGGCGCGATCGTGCGGCGCTGGCGCGCGCTCGCGGGAGAGGTCGAGCTCCGCGCCGAGCGGCTCTCGGATCGCCTCTCGCGCCTCACCGTCCGGATCGTGAACGTGACCCCGTGGGCCGGGAGCGACCGTGACGACGCGCTCCGGCAGACGTTCTGCTCGACCCACACCGCCTTCCGCGCCGCCGGGGGGACGTTCGTCTCCCTAACCGAGCCGCCGCCCGCCTTCCGAGCAGCGGCGGAGGCCTGCGAGAACGTCGGGACCTGGCCGGTCCTCGTGGGCGACGAGGGACGCTGCGACAGTCTCCTCTCGTCGCCGATCGTGCTCTCGGACTTTCCCAAGGTGGCTCCCGAGAGCCCCGGCGACCTCTTCGACGGCACGGAGATCGACCAGCTGCTCATCCTGAACGTGCTCGCCCTCACGGACGACGAGCGCGAGGAGGTGCGCGCCTCCGATCCGCGCGCCCGCGCGATCCTCGACCGGTGCGCCTCGCTCTCGCCGGAGGAGCTGATGCGGCTCCACGGGGCCATCCGCGAGTTCCGCCCGGTGGCGGGGCCGTGAGCCCGATGGACTTCTGGCGCGAGATGGGGGCGCCAGGGCCGGATTCCGTCGTCGTAGGCGGGACGGAGCTCCGGCGAGGAAGCCGTGTCCTGCTTCGGCCGGCGCCGCGCGGGGACGTCTTCGATCTCGCCCTCGACGGCCGCGTCGGCGTCGTGGAGGCGACCGAGGAGGACGACACCGGCGAGATCCACGTCGTCGTCACGCTGGAGGAGGACCCCGGGCGCGAGCTCGGCGAGGCCAGGTTCATCGCCCACCGCTTCTTCTTCCGAACGGACGAGGTCGTGCCGCTCGATCTCCCGGGCTTCGAGCCGTCGGTCGATCGACGCGTCCTCGTCGCCGGAATAGGCAACGTCTTCCTGGGCGACGACGCGTTCGGGGTCGAGGTGGTGAACCGGCTCGCGAAGCGCGAGCTTCCCGCGGGCGTGGACGTGGTTGACTTCGGGATCCGAGGGATGGATCTCGCCTACGCGCTGCAGGAGCCCTACGACGCCGCCGTCTTCGTGGATGCGGCTCCGCGCGGGGAGGCTCCGGGCACGCTGTCGCTGATCGAGCCCGAGCTCACGGAGGACGAGGCGGTCGTCGAGACGCACGCGATGGACCCGGTCAAGGTGCTCGCCCTCGCGCGCGAGTTGGGCCGCGTCCCCGGGCGAACGCTCGTGCTCGCCTGCGAGCCGGCCAACGTCGTCCACGGGGAGCCGGACGAGGAGCTTACGGCCGAGCTGAGCGAGCCTGTTCGCGCGGCCGTGGACGAAGCGGTCCGGCTAGCGGAATCTCTTGTCGCGGACTTGCTGTCGAAGGGGAAAGGAGCGGAGAGCGATGGGTAAGTGGATCGGCCTCGGGTTGCTCGGCGCGATCGTCGCCGCGGTCGCGGTGCAGTGGCCCGAGCTCCAGCGGTACCTGAAGATCGAGCGGATGTAGCGAGCGATGCATCGCACGAAGGTCAAGGTGCTCGAGGGCGTCCTCGACGCCAACGACACGATTGCGCGGGCGAACCGGGGCGACTTCGATCAGGCCGGCGTCACCGTCGTCAACCTAATGAGCGCCCCCGGGGCCGGGAAGACGACGCTCCTCGAGCGCGTCCTCGCCGACGTCGACTCGCTCCGGCTTGCCGTCCTCGAAGGCGACGTCCGCTCGACGCTCGACGCCGACCGCATCGCCAGCCACCACGTCCCGGTGGTGCAGGTGAACACGGATCCCGGGTTCGGCGGCGAGTGCCACCTCGACGCCAACATGGTTCGCTCGGCGCTCCCCGCCGTCCCGCTCGACGAGATCGACCTGCTCGTGATCGAGAACGTCGGAAACCTCGTCTGCCCGGCGGAGTTCCGGGTCGGCGAGGATTACCGCGTCATGGTCTCGTCGGTGACGGAGGGGGAGGATAAGCCGCTCAAGTACCCGCTCATGTTTCGCGCGTGCGACCTCGTGCTCGTGAACAAGATCGACCTTCTTCCGCATCTCGACTTCGACCTCGACCGGTTCCTCTACCACCTGGACGCGGTTCACCCGGGCGTGCCGCGGCTGCTCGTGAGCGCACGCACGGGCCAGGGCGTCGAGGAGTGGCGCGAATGGCTGGTCGAGGCAGGATCGAGGACGCGGAAGCCGACGGTCGCCTGATGGCGGTCGCGCCCTCCGCCGAACTCGGCGCCCGTGTCGACGAGCTCCTCCGGCGGCGAACGGAGGCGAACGAGGGCTTCTTCGCCGCCGAGGCCGACGGGATCGCGCGCCTCTGCCATCGGATGGCCGAGCGGTTCGCGCGCGGCGGTCGCCTGCTCGCCGTGGGCGTGTCCCCGCAGGCGCGCTCCGACGCGCGTCACGTCGCCGTCGAGTTCGTTCACCCGGTCATCGTCGGCAAGCGTGCTCTTCCCGCCCTCGCGATCGGACCGGAGAGCAGATCGCCCGCCGTCCAGATCGAGCTGCTGGCCGAGCCGGACGACATGGTGATCGCGTTCGGCGCCGAGACGACCGACGCGGTTCGGCGAGCCCGAGAGCGGCGTTGCCTCACGATCGGCTTCGACCCGGTCGGCGCCGAGTGGGCGTTCGAGCCGCCGAGCGACGACGCGTTCGTTCGCCAGGAGCTCGCCGAGACGTCCTATCACCTCCTCTGGGAGCTGATCCACGTCTTCTTCGAGCACAAGGGCCTCCTCGAGGGTCGCCTCACCGGATCCGTGCACGACGTCGGCGCGTCGAGCTTCCTCTACCCGTTCTTGTCGGAGGAGGAGCACGACCTCGAGGCGGTCACCGCGGACGTCCGCGCCTCCATCTCGATGAAGGCGCGGGAGGTGGGAGAGCTCCGGGAGCAGACGCTCACGGAGGGAAGCGACGAGCTCGTGTCCGCGGCCGCGGTCGTCCGCCGTTCGCTCGACGCGGGCGGCAAGGTGCTCGCGTTCGGGAACGGCGGCTCGGCCACGGACGCGACGGATGTCGCAGCCGACCTGCGGACGCCGCCCCACGGCTGGCCGGGCCGCCGCGCGCTCGATTTGAGCGAGGACTCCGGCATCCTGACCGCGCTCGCGAACGACATCGGCCCGGACGTCCTCTTCGCCCGCCAGATCATCGCCTACGGGCAGGCAGGCGACGTCGCGCTTGCACTCTCGACGAGCGGGAACTCGACCAACATCGTCGCGGCGCTGGACGAGGCCCGGCGGCGCGGACTCGCCACCGTCGCGCTCGTCGGCTACGACGGCGGGCGAGTCGCCGCCGACCGGCTCGCCGACCACGTCGTCGTCAGCCGCTCGCAGCACATCCCGCGGATCCAGGAGGCGCAGGCGAGTGCCTACCACGTCCTTCGTGAGCTCGTCGAGATCGCCGACGCCACCGCCCGAGACGTGGAGTCGGCCGCGTGAACGACCATCGGCGAGCTTTGCCCCGCCTTCGTGGAGCGGCGCGCGGCGTAGTCGCGGCGATGGCGATGACCGGGGTGCGCCGACTCACGACCGGGCTCGGGCTGGTGCACGAGTCTCCCCCCGAGGAGATCGCGAGGAAAGGCGTTCCGGCACTTCTGCAGGTCGTGCCCGTCGAGAGCCGCGACGAGGCGATCGAATTCGCCCATTGGGCATACGGAGCCATCGGCGGGGCCGCCTACGGGAGCCTCCCTGCCGTGCTTCGGCGGCAAGTCTGGGCCGGAGCGGCGTACGGTCTCCTTGTCTGGGTGCTCTTCGAGGCCGCTCTCGCGCCGCTCCTCGGCTTACACCGAGCGGGTGAGCGAAAGATGGTAGAGCGCCTCGCGATCGCGGCCGACCACGCGCTTTACGGCGCGATCGTCGCCAACCGGCCGCGCGCGGGGGGTGACGAGTAGGCCCGGGCTTCCCGGGGCCGCGGTCTACACGGTCTCGTCAGTCACGCCGACGTCCTCGTCGGGAGCGGGGTGCGTCGTTTTCCCCTGGCGCTGATCCTCGCCGCTGATCTCCGGCGTGCCGGTTTCCTTGCTCGGAGCGTCTTCGCTCCTCACGACGCCCGGGTCATCCTGGCTCACCTGCGGCTCCGTCCCTTCACCCATCGCGACTCCTCTCTCGTTCGCGCCGTTTCTCGCCCCGTCGTTACCCGCCGCGGCTGAAAAAACACGGTCCCACGGCGATTAGCCGGCGAGCGACGCCGGCGGACGCTACTCGCCAAAGTTGTCTCATCGTGCGATGTGGGCCAGATCTGGTTCACGGCGACGATCAGCCCCGCCACGGCGCTGACGAGCGCCGCGGTGGCGGTGAGCGCGCCGGGGAGCGTGTCCACCACCCGCGCGAGCCTGCTCTCCGGCTGTCGTCATCGGCCATCGAGCCAGGCCGCATCTTCGCAGGCTCGGGAGGCCTCGTTCCCGGCGCCCCGCCGCTATGCGGCCTTTGTGCGAGTCGGTGCGAGCGTGACGCAGGCGCTCACTGCCGGAGGAGCCGCTCGATCCCGAAGGGGCGGGCCTCCGGCGGGACGACCCCGCTCAGGAGGATCTCGCGGACGGCCTCGCCGGTCGCGGGGGCGAGCGTGATCCCGAGGCGGCCGTGGCCGGTCGCGACGACCAGCCCGTCCTGTCCGGGAACCGGCCCGATGATCGGGAGCCCGTCGGCCGGGTAGGGGCGAAGGCCGGCCCATTCGAGTGCGATCGTCTCCGGGCGCCAGTCGCGGAAGTAGGGCGCCGAGGAGCGGACGATCGCGCCTATCCGGCGACGGCGAAGCGTCGAGTCGATTCCGGTGAGGTCGAAGATGCCGGCCAGGCGCACCTGCTCGCCGAACGGGCTCGCTCCGACCTTCGCCTCGGCGAGGTAGAGGGCGTGGCGGGGCGCGACGCCGCCGCCGCTCGCGGTCACGCTGTACCCCTTCGCCGCCTCGAACGGGATTTGGATCGCGAGCATCGCCAAGAGCCGTGCCGACCAGGCGCCCGCCGCGAGGACGACGCGGTCCGCCTCCAGCCGGGCGTCCGCCGTCCGCAGGAGCCAGCGTCCGTCCGCGCGGGCGAGGTGCGTCACCTCGGTGCCCTCCCGGACATCGGCGCCGGCCGCGCGGAGGGAAGCGGCGAGCGCGGAGGTCAACTCTTCCGGGCGGACGTAGCGCTCAGCGCCGACGTGAACGCCGCCGACGACGGCGCCCGCGAGCGCCGGCTCCCGGGCGCGAAGCTCGTCACCGCCGAGCACCTCGACGGGACCGTCGTAGCCCGCTCGCTGCGCTCCCTCGATCGCCTCGACGTACTCGCGGAGCCCTGGATGCGAAAGGGCGGCGACGATCATTCCGGTCTCGTGGATCTGGAACTCGACTCCGTCCGCGCGAAGGCGGTCGAAGAGCTCGAAGGTCGGCCTGGCAAGCGCGACGGTCGCGTCGAGACCAGCGCGGTAGCGGTCGGGCGCGCACGCGCGCCAGAACTCCCACGACCAGCGGACGAAGCTCGCGGTCGGTCGCGGCTGAACGAGCAAGGGAGTATCGCGCCGGAGCATCCCGAGCACGGCGCGGCCCATCACCCGCGGAGCGGGCAGCGGCGCCGAGAGGGCGGGGCAGATCCAGCCCGTGTTCCGGAACGAGCAGCCCTCGCCGCAGCGGCCGCGGTCGAGGACGACGACGTCCGCGCCCGCCCGCGCGAGCGTGTGCGCGCACGCGAGACCGACCGCTCCTCCGCCGATGACGGCGACGTTCACGCCGGCATCTTCGCGCACGGCAGAATGGACGAGTGGAGGCGTGGGAGCGCAGGCAGATCCTCGGCCAGTGGGGTGTGCGGGAGGAGAACGTCCGCGAGCGGCGCGAGCGCGAGATCCTCGAGCGCGACCTCGCCGGCGCGCCGTACCGCGGCGACGGCGTCAAGCTTCGGCCGCACCCGTTCGGCCCCTCGCCGGAGAGCTACGTCGCGTCGCTCGGCGGCCCGCTTCCGTACATGTCTCGCCTCCGAGAGATCGCCGAGGAGACGACCGCCCACGAGCGCGCGCTCGAGCACACGTGGCGCGCCCTTTCCCGTGATTGTGCGGGCGACGGGGGAGCCTTCGAGCGCCGCTGGCGTCGGATTGCGCGCCGCTGGAACTTCGCCGCCGTCAACGAGCTGATCGAGCGGCACAACCGGTACTACCCGGCCGAGGCACGCCTTCCGATGGACCCGCGGACGCGCGACTTCGCGCTCGTGAACGGCGAGCACTACCGAAAGCGGCTGCTCGGCGAGGCGTGGGTTCTCGAGCGTTTTCCACCCCTTCTCGCTGCCGCCTCCGTGTAAGGCCCCGCCGCCGGCCGCGTCAACCGCTCCAGGGCGGCAGCTGCAGCGCCCGCTCGTAGGCGGCCCGGTCGTGCACGGGCTCCCCGTGCGACACGATCACGAGCTCGAACGGGAGCTCGAGCAGCGCTCGCAGGGCAGGAAGCGCGCGCTCCTCGTGCCACGGCGTCGACCAGACGCGAAGCTCGCCCGCCGGTGCCGTCAGCGCGTCGGCGAAGACGAGGGCTCGCTGCTCCGGGAGCCAAAGGGGGGTCTCGTTTCGGCCGCGGCCGTCGTAGAGGGCGAGAAGTCCGCCGGGGAGGACGGTCCCCGGCTCGATCAGCTCGAGCTCGGTCTCGGGGATGTCGTCCCGCCAGAAGAGGCTCGGGCCGAACGCGCGGGCCGGGTAGCGACGTGCGAAGAGGTCGACGTCGCGGACGTGGTCCGGCTTGAGGACGACGACGACGGTCGGGGGTCGAGCGTCGAGCCGCTCCCACACCTCGTCTCTCTCGTCGGCCGGGGCAATCGGATCGAGCAACGCGACCTCCTCGCCCGAGGCGACGCACGTCGAAGCGACCAGTGGGGGCCAATCGACGTCCGGACGCCAGCCGGGGTGGTCACGGCGCCAAAGCCAGAGCCCGGGCCGAACGTCGCGAACCTCCGCGGACACAAGCGCATTCTCTTCGACCGGCGGAGGCGCGGGACGGGCGTGCGGGCGCGGGCGCCGAAACGCCCCGGACGGCGGGCCCATCCCCAAGGTCGCCCCTCGCCGCGACGCCGGCGACGTGCGGGCGCGATACTGCACGCGAGGTGAGGCGGTGTCGGCGGATCTCGCCCGACGGCGCCATGTGAGGGAACGCGCCCATGCCACCACGGTCGAGACCGAGCGAAGACGGGCGCCTCGACGACGAGCGCCGCGTCGTCGACGTTCCCGCCGAGCTCGAAGGTTCGCTCGCCCGCGACGCGGTCGCCCGCGGGGCGTTCGAGCGCCTCTCGGACAGCCATCGGAAGGAGTACGTGCAGTGGATCGAGGAGGCCAAGCGAGAGGAGACGCGCCGGCGGCGAATCGAGCGCACGCTCGAGCTCCTCCGTGAAGGACGCGGCGCGAGGTAGCGCGAGGAGCCGCTACAGCGGCGTCACGTACGCGGCCGTGATACCGCCGTCGACGAGGAACGTCGAACCGGTCACGTACGACGACTCGTCGGATGCGAGGAAGAGCGCGCCCTGCGCGACTTCACGCGCCGTCGCGAGGCGGCCCATCGGGAGGTGCACGCGCCGCCGCTCGTACGCGGCCGGGTCGTCCTCGAAGAGGCGCATGAGGAGCGGCGTCTCGACCGGCCCGGGGCAGAGTGCGTTCACGCGCACGCCGCGGCGAGCGAACTCGACGGCGAGCTCGCGGCTCATCGCGACCACGGCCCCCTTCGAGGCCGTGTACGAGATCTGCGAGGTCGCCGCGCCGAGGAGCGCAACGAAGGAGGCGACATTGACGACCGAGCCGCCGCCACGCTCGAGCAGGTGCGGGATCCCGTACTTGCAGCAGAGGTAGACGCCCTTCGCGTTTACGTCCAGCACGCGCTGCCACGCGTCCGGCTCCGTTTCCAGGATCGAGGCGTCGTCGGCGGGCATGATCCCCGCGTTGTTGTAGAGGACGTCGATCCCGCCGTATCGATCGGCGGTCGCCCGGTACATCGACTGCACGCTTTCGGGGCTCGTGACGTCGGCCTCGAAAAAGAAGGCATCGGTGCACTCGCTCGCCGTGCGCTCGCCGTCCTCGGCGGAGACGTCGGCGATGCAGAGACGTGCTCCCTCGCTGGAGAAGAGGAGCGCGGCCTCGCGACCGATTCCGCTCGCCGCTCCGGTGATCACGACCACTTTGCCGTCGAGCCGGCTCATCGACGGCGCAGGCGAGTCATCGCTTTTCCTCGCGGTAGCGGCGGGCCTCCTCGACGAGCGTCCGAAAGAGCGCGAAGTCCTCCCCCTGCTCGGGATGCCAGAGGACGCCGAGCGCGAAGCGCCGCCCTGGATCCTCCACGCCCTCGATCGTGCCGTCGTCCGCCCACGCGACCTCGACCAACCCGGAACCGAGGCGGCCGACGCCCTGGTGGTGGTGCGACTTCACCGGCGCGCGCTTCCCGAGAACGGCAGCGAGCCGGCTCTCCGGCTCCATGTCGACGTCGTGGTCGCCGAAGACACCCGGCGTGTGCTTGTGGTTCTCGTGTCCGACGACGTCGGGGAGATGCTGGACGAGGTCGCCGCCGAGCGCCACGTTCATGACCTCCATCCCCCGGCAGACGGCTAGCACCGGCATGTCGCGCGCGAGCGCGGCACGCATGAGCGCGAGCTCGGCGCGGTCGCGATCGGGTCGAGTCCCGTTCACGGTCGGATGCGGCTCCGCGCCGTAGAGCGGCGGGTCGAGATCGGAACCGCCCGAGAAGAGGAGGCCGTCGAGCGCGTCGAGTGTCTCGTCGATCGCATCTTCGCTGGGTGGGACGAGGAGCGGTCGCCCTCCCGCGCTCATCACCGCGCTCACGTAGGACATGGGCGCGAGCGCCGTCGGGACGTCCCAGACACCCCAGCGTGCCTGCTCGGCGTACGTGGTGATCCCGATCACCGGCTTCACGTCGTGCGAACCGTACCGGTGGCGGGTGACCGGGGTCGCCGTCCGCGGTCCCCGTGCGAGCAGCTCTCGCGAGCCCTCCCGAGACGAGGCGGGCCGCCCTCGCGGACGGCCCGCACTGTCACGAGGCGCCGACCTCTTCGCGAAGCGCCCCCGCCAGGTCCTCGCCGCTTGCGCGGGCCGCCTGAGCTTCGGGAGGAGCTTCGAGGTCCTGCAGGACCTTCCCGAGGAGGAAGAACGTCGGCGGCCAGAGCCCGACGAAGATCGCGAGCCGCTCGGCGCGCGCCTTCGCCTTGTCGTTGGAGACGGCGGCCGACCGGCCCCAGAGAGAGAGGGCAGCGGCGATCGATCCGAACCCGAGCCCGTGCATCAGGTCGCTCTTCAGCCCAAACCGGTGAAGCGCCAGTGCGAGCCTCATCTGTACCTCCTGGTAGTTGACCTCGTCCCCCGTCCCCGCCGGTCGAAACGCCAAACGCCGGCACCGGGTCTCGCGACCGCGCGGCCGGGGGATCTCGTCCTACCCTCGCTCGAACATCCGCTCGCGCTCGTAGCTCGTGACGACGGAGTCGAAGAGCCGTTGCTCGGCCCGCGCGTACGTCAGGTAGTGGTCGACGACGTCGTCGCCGAAGGCCGCACGCGCGACCGTACCGGCCTCGAGCGCTTCGATCGCCTCCCGAAGCGAGCCGGGGAAGCGGTCGGCGTCGGACTCGTAGGCGTTTCCCTCGAGCGGCGGCGGGAGCTCGAGCTCGTTCTCGATCCCGTGCAGGCCGGCGGCGAGGAGGGCGGCGAAGCCGAGGTACGGGTTCACGTCGCCCCCCGGGATCCGCGTCTCCGTCCGGACCGACTCGCCGCCGCCGACGATGCGAAACCCGCACGTCCGGTTGTCGTGGCCCCACGCGAGCGTGGTGGGTGCCCAGCTCCCCGGCGCGTAGCGCTTGTACGAGTTCACGGTCGGCGCGACGAAGATCGCGAGCTCGCGCAGGCAGGCGACCTGTCCGGCGAGGTAGCGCCGAAACGTTTCCGACTCGCCCGCGAACGCGTTCTCGCCGTCGCGCCACAGGCTCGAGTGAATGTGACACGAGTTCCCGATCCAGGCGTGATCCGGCTTCGCCATGAAGGTGAGCGAGCGACCGTTCAGGTGTGCGATCTCCTTGGCGCCGTTCTTGTAGATCGTGTGGCGGTCGGCCATCGTCACGGCGTCCGCAAAGCGGAAGTTGATCTCGTGCTGGCCGGGCCACGCCTCGCCCTTCGAGTTCTCGACGGGGATCCCGGCGGCGTGCATCCCGTTTCGCATCTGACGGATGAGCGGCTCGTCGTAGGTCGTCGCGAGGATGTGGTAGTCCAAGATGTAGGGGACGGACGGGGTCAAGTCGCGGTAGCCCTTCGCGTGGGCCTCGGCGTACGTCTCGTTGAAGAGGTAGAACTCGAGCTCGGAGCCGAACATCGGCTCGAATCCGAGGGCGCGCGCCCGCTCGACCTGTCGCCGCAGCACCTGGCGCGGCGAGGGGTTCACCGGGCGGCCGTCGTGCCAGGCGACGTCGCAGAGAACGAGCGCGGTCGCCTCGAGCCAGGGGATCCGCCGAAGCGTCCCCAGATCGGGCGTAAGCGCGAAGTCGCCGTAACCCTCCTCCCAGTTCGCGAGCTCGTACCCGGGGACGGGCTCCATCTCCATGTCGAGGGCGAGCAGGTAATCGCACGCCTCGACGCCGTGCCCGGCGACGTCGGCCTCGAGGAAGTACTCGGCGTGCACGCGCTTGCCCATGAGCCGCCCCTGCATGTCGGTGAAGGCGGCGACGACGGTGTCGATCGAGCGGTCGGCGACCGCTTCCTTCAACTCGTCGACCGTGATCAACGGATGCTCCTGAACCGGGCGTTCGCGAGGTGCGGCGGACGCTGATTTGAGCCGACGCTACGAGCTGCCGGCTCGCTCGGGTGGAGGCTGCGGCGGCACGGCGCGACGCCCGGCGACGTCCTCGACCCGCGTTTGGCCGTAGCCCTCGGTCTCGGGATGACCGTGTTCCCCGCGCGTCATCGCAAACTCCTCCTCCGGCGAGAGCACGAGCTTGTGCCGGCCGGCGATCGCGAAATACGCAACGGCCACGACGTAGAAGATGGCGACCCCAACGACGCCGGGGCGGTAGTCGTCGCGCGAGAACAGCGCGGCGAGCGAGATGAGCGCGATGACGCCCGCGACGACGGCGCCCCACTCGCCGACGGGGCTGCGGTACGGCCGGGCGATGCGCGGAAACCGCCGGCGCAGCAGGACGAACGAGACCATCTGCATGAAGTACGAAATGACGGCGCCGAACACGGCCATCGAGAGGAGGGCCGCGCTGAGGTTGCCGCCAAGCCATTCGTTCTTCCCTGCCTCGTAGAGGAGGAACGCGAGGCCGTAGCCGACGACGGCGCCGAGCACGAGGGCGACGTACGGGGTATTCCGGGTGCCGTGGGTGACCGACATCCAGTGGGGGTAGTAGCCGGCGCGCGAGAGGGAATACATGTTCCGCCCGTAGGCGTAGATGATCGTGTGGAAGCTCGCGACGAGCCCGGCGACGGCGATCAGGCCGAGGAGCGACGCCGACGTCTCGCTCCCGAAGATCGTCTTCAGCCCGTCGAGGAGCGGCTCACCCGACGTACGTATGCCCTCGGCGCCGGGCGCGATGCCTGTGTTCAGAAAGAGCACGAGGAAGGCGGTAACGACGAGCGTCAAGAGCCCGTAAATCGTGCCACGGGGGATGTCGCGCCTCGGGTCGTGGGACTCCTCGGCGGCGAGCGGGAGCTCCTCGATCGCGAGATAGAACCAGATCGCGAACGGAAGCGCGAGAAAGACGCCGTCCCATCCGAGCGGGAACCACTTCGAGTTGTCGCCTTCGGGGGCGATGTTGAGCGCCCACCTGCTGAAGTTGAACTCGGTTAGCGCGCCGACGAAGAACACGGCGAGGACGCCGAGCGCCAGGAAGCAGATGACGACGGTGAAACGAAACGCCATCTCGACCCCGACGAGGTTGAGGGCAAGGAAGATCAGATAGAAGATGAGCCACCACCACGGCTGGGCGATGCTCACGCCGAACAGGTCGTCGAAGATCGTCTGCATGTAGCTCCCGATGAACGTCACGATCACGGCGGGCGTGACGACGTACTCGATGGTCTCAGCTACCCCCGTCGTGAAGCCGCCCCAAGGCCCCATCGCGGAGCGACCGAACGAGTACGCGCCACCCGTGTGCGGGAGCGCGGGCGACATCTCTGCGATCGAGAAGCAGAGCCCGAAGTACATGACGGTGATGACGATCGTCGCGACGAGCAGGCCTCCGAAGCCGCCGGCGTCGAGGCCGAAGTTCCATCCGGAGAAGTCGCCCGAGATGACGGCAGCGACGCCGAGCGCCCAGAGAGACCACACCCCGGCATGTCTCCGCAGCCGCCGCTTGTCGAAGTAGTCCAACCCGATCTCGCGATAGGTGACGGCCCCGAACTTCCGCGTTTCGGCCACGAACGCACCTCCCTGCAGCTGGCTCTCCCGAAGGCGCGAATCTAAGGAGGTCGAGCGGTATTGGTCAAGGAGCGAGCGGTCACTCGCAGCGTCGCATGAGCGCACGGGCAAACTCGGCGCGCTCGAGGATGGCGCTGAATCGAGTCCTGTCGACGACGGCGATTGCGGGGAGGCCGCAGTGCAGAAAGACCTCGCCGACGTGGAGCGCGCTTGCATCCCGTTCGATCGTCACGGCGCGCGCGACGTGCCGCTCGACCGGCTCGTCCCTGACCGCGGCCGTGCGCGCGGAGACGATCCCGGGGTCGTCCGGCACAAAGGCGGTGTGATGGAGGTCGAGGACGTAGCGCGGCAGGATTCCGGCGAGAACCTGCCCGGCGCCGAAAAGCCCGACCACGCGAGCTGATTCGTCGACGACGGCGAGCATCGCGACGCCTGATGACGCGAGCCGCTCGGCGGCGAATGCGAAGGTGGTTCCCCGCGGGACGGAGACGGCGTGCAGCTCGAGCTCGTCGACGATCCGCGTCACAGCTGAAAGAGAAGCAGGTATGCGGTCGCGACGGCGAGCGAGACGATCGTGACGGGAAGCCCGTAGAGGAGAAACCGGCCGAACGAGATCTCGCGTCCGCTCCGCTCGAGGACTCCGGTCGCCGCGACGTTCGCGGCGGCAGCGACGACCGTTGCGTTCCCGCCGAAGCAGGCGCCGAGCGCAAGCGCCCACCACAGCGCGTCGTCGAAGTCGCCGTCCGCTTGGAGGTGGTCGACGACGGGGATCATCGCTGCGGTGAACGGGATATTGTCGACGAGCGCCGAACCCGCGGCGGCGCCCCACATCACGACGAGCCCCTCCCCGACTCGCGAGCCGCCGGTCGTCTCGGCGAGGACGTCGGCGATGCGCTCGATGACGCCCTGCTCCTCGAGCCCGCCGACCATGACGAAGAGTCCGATGAAGAAAAACAAGGTCGACCATTCGACCCGCTCGAGTGCCTCCTCGACGTCGTCGGCGGCGACGAGGAGCAGGACGGTCGCGCCCCCGAGGGCGACGACCGCAGGTTCGAGATGGAGCGGCGCGTGAAGGAAGAAGACGACGACCGTCCCGACGAGAACGGCGACCGACCGCCGTACGTTCCGGCTCTCGCGAACGTCGCGACCGGGATCGAGGGCCTCGAGCTCGTCGATCCGCTCGGGCGCGACGACGAGGTCCCTCCGGAAGATCGTGTAGAGGAGACCAGTCACGAGCCCGAGGACGACGAGCGCGACCGGTGCGAGGTTCACGATGAAGTCGACGAACGAGAGCTCGGCGACGTGCGTCCCGATCATGATGTTCGGCGGATCGCCGATCAGCGTCGCGGTTCCGCCCACGTTTGAAGCGAAGATCTCGACGAGGACGAGCGGAACCGGGGAGAGACGGAGCACATCGGCCAGCAGGAGCGTGATCGGAACAACGAGCAGGATCGCGGTCAGGTTGTCGAGGAAGGCGGAGAGGACCCCGGTCACGGCCGAGAGAAGAAACACGAGGCGAAACGGCCGCCCGCGCGAGAGCTGGGCGACGCGGAGGGCCAGGTACGTGAAGATCCCGGTTTTCTCGGTAAGACCTACGATGATCATCATCCCGGCGAGCAGGCCGAGCGTCGCCCAGTCGACGGCCTCGACCGCCTGGTCGAGGTCGATGACGCCGACGACCACCGTCAGCCCCGCGCCGACCAGGGCGACCTTCGTCCGGTGCACCCATTCGAACGCGATCGTCGCTAGTGCGCCCGCGAAGATCAGCCCGGCGACTACGTCCACCACGGGACACTAATGCCCGTTCCCGAGGGCTCTTCGCCCCGGTTGGACGGATGGTCGCTCGTCGCCCGCCCGACCCTGTTCCCGTCGCGACTAGCCGCGCGCCGGGGTCCGGCTGCTACGTCTACCCGCGTAGGACCGTCCGTCTAGAATCGGCCGGCTCCACCCGGCGGTCGCAGAGTCGGACAAGACGAGGGCGGCTGTGTGAGCGCCGATGCAGGTCGCGCTCCAGATCTTCCTCTTCGCCGGCGGGCCAGCGGTCGCACTCGTCGCATCGAGCCGGCGCGGTGGAGTACACCCGCACTCGCTCCGGCGCTCGGCGCGCCGGCGTTCGTCGTCGGCGTGGGACTCGTGTCGATGGGGACGGATCTTCCCGAGGTCGCGAACTCGATCGCTGCGCGAGGGCGACATCAACGGCGGCGACTCCGTCGGCTCCGTTCTGACGCAGTACACGCTCGTCTTCGCGCTCTTCCGGCTGGCGTCGTTGTCGTCGGCGCATCGGTGCTCGCGGTCGCGATCGTCGTCCGTGCCGCTCCCGGCCTCGTCCGCGACGAGTCTCCAGCCGTTCGTTACCGGAATCCCCCCGCACAGGCCGTGATCATCCTGGTGACGCTCGCGTTCGTCGGTTTCGGGGCGACAGTCGCGGTCCGGGCGCTGGTCGCGCTCGCCGAGGCGGCGGCCGTCCGCGAGCTTGCGATCGCGTTCTTCGGGGCTTCGATCGGAACCTCGGCGCCGGGAGATCGCCGTCGACATAACCGCCTGTGCTGCGGCGTTCGCGGTATCGCCATGGGCGATGCGCTCGGTGCTCGCTCGTGGACGCCACGCTCTCGATCGGCGGCGGCCCCGTTGTCGCGCCGGCGGAAGTGACGCCGCGCCTCGCCGTCGTGGCGAGTTCCTATTCGATCGTCGCGGTCGCTTTCGTCGGTTTACTCCTCGCTACGGGTCGTCGGCACGACCGGCTGAGCGGCGCCGCCTGCCTGGCCCTCTACCTTGCCGCCTACGCCGCCGTCATCCGCGCGGGATGACCGGCCGAGTTTGCGCTCGATCCAGCGCGCGCCGACCGTATCCGTTAGCCCGTGCGCGAAGATCGACGCGAGGATGACGAAGGAGGCGATGTCGAAGACAAGGGTTCGGTGGGGGTCGGCTGAGTTCAGCACGAGGAGCGCGAAGAGCATCGACGCTACGCCTTTCGGCCCGAACCAGGCGATGAAGATCTTCTCTGGTCTGGGGAGGTCCACGCCGACGAACGAGATGAGGACGGCCGTCGGCCGGGCGACCAGGAGCGCGAAAAGGATGAACGCCGCGAGCGCCACAATGCTTCCGTCCCAACCGGTCGCGACGATCAGCGCGCCGAAGAGGAAAAACGTCACGATCTGGAACATCGCGCTGACGCCCTCGTTGAAGTCGCGGAATGTCGCGGGGATCTCGTGGCGCGTGAACGCGAGGACGATCCCCGCGACGAACGAAGCGATCAGTCCGTTTCCGTAGGTCGTGTCCGCAATCCCGAACGCGAGGAAGCCGAGCCCGAGGGCGTACGTCCCCTCGTATTTGTGCGTCATCCCGCCGCCGGGAAGGAGCGGAAGCAGCCTTCCGGCGAGAAGCGCGAGGCCGACGCCGATCGCTCCTCCGAGCACCGCCTCGCCAAGCAGCCGGCCGGCCTCGGTCGCCGCTCCGCCGCCGCCCGGAATCGACGCGGCGAGAAAGAAGAGCACGAACGGCAAGGCGAGCCCGTCGTTCAACCCCGACTCCAGGTTGAGCGTGTGCCGGATCGTCCGCGGGACGCGCTCGGCGGTCACAACCGCAGACGTGACGACGGGGTCGGTTGGCGAGAGGACCGCACCGAGGAGAAACGCCTCCGCCCACGAGAGCTCGGAGAAGAGGAGCTTTCCCGCGAGTGCGAGGAGGACGAGCGTAACCGGCATCGCGACGACGAGCGCCCGCGCCGGCGGGCCCCAGTACCGGCGTAGAAGCTCATCCTCGACGAACAGGCCGTCGGCGAACAGGGTGAGGACGAGCGCGAGCTCGACGGCGAAGACGACGACGTCAGACCCCGGATCGGTGGAAATCGCACCCGTGCGCGCGAGTCCGACACCCGTGGCGACGGAGAGCACGGAGATTGAGAGGACGGTCCCGTGCAGCCAGCCGGAGAGGCCCGCGCCGACCGCGAGGAGAACTCCAATGATGAGAAGCGCCTCCCCGAACCCGATGTCCATGCCGCCTAGTGTTCCCCGCCCAGCTCGTCGGCGAGGAGGGAGGCTGCGAACGCGCGCCAGGCGATGTCGGGTGCGCCCTCGAGCGCGCGCAGCGCCTCGCTGACGTGCGGCAGCCCGGTGGCCGAAGGACGAAGCGCCCGGATCCCGTCCTCGAGCGCGATCTGGCGGTCAACGTCGCGGAGGTCGTCGGAGAGCGCGGTCACCGCACGCCCGTGGAGGTCAAGACCCCGGGATGGATCGCCGCCTGCCGCGAGGAGAAGGAGCGCCCGGCGAACCGCCCCCTGGCGCTCGGAATCTTCGAGGTCCACGCGCTCGCCAGCGACGGAGGCGAGAACCACGAGCGCGCTCGCAAGTTCCTCGGTGCCGCCGTTTTCAGCGAGCGAGCGCTCGAGCTCGACGAGCCAGGCGGTCGGCACTCCTATGGCGCGAGCGTCGAAGCCACCCGGCGATCCTAGATTCCCGCCGTACTCGTGCGGCGCCCCGAGTCGGTCGCGATCGTCGCGCTCGACGGGCGCCGAGCTCGTCGATCGGCTACGTCGGCGGCGCGCGCCTCGCGAAGAGCTCGCAAAGAGCGAGGCGCGGGTCGTCCTGCTCCTCGCAGGCGACCCTCCGGCAGCCGCTTGGCGTTTCGCCCTCGTCAGCGGGGAAGGCGAGTGCCGGCGTCGTGCTCGCGTGCCGCGGCGACGACGCGGGCCGCGAACGAAGCGTCGAGCGCGCCGACTCCGAGGTTGACGCACGCGACCCGATTGGGAGATTTGGGAGATGCCTCGCGCGCCAGCCATTCGCCGACGCTCCCGGCCGGTTGCGGCCAGCCGCGGAAGTGGCCCTGCTCGCGGTAGTAGGCGAACTGCCCGACGTCGTCGACCGCGAAGAGGTCGGCCGCCTCGACGGCGTCCCGGCAAACGAGCGCGTCGAAGTCGATGGGGAGGACGAGCCACCGTTCTCCCAACGCGGCGGCGCCGATTCGAGGATTCGGGTTCTCGACGATGGGCGCAGAGGTTACGACGACGTCCGCGCCGACCACCGCGTCGGCCTCGCTCGCGGCGGCCTCGACGTCACCGCCAAGCTCGCGCACGCGCTCGGGGTGCGGGTCGTAGGCGCGGATCCGGACCTCGGGGTTGAGCGCGCGCAGAAGACGAGCGTGGAAGCGACCTTGCTCGCCACAGCCGACGACGGCCGCCGTCTGCCATCCGGAGGGCGCCCACCGACGCACGCAGACGCCGCTCGCCGCGGCCGTCCTCGCCGCGGTGATCTCGGCGCCGTCCAGGACGGCGAGCGGCATCCCCGTCTCCGCGTCGTTCAGGACGACGAGGCCGGAGATGTAAGGGAGCCCGCGCGCCTTGTTCGTTGGGTAGCCGGCCACCCACTTCAGCGCCACCACGTCGTCGTCCGCGAGGTACGCCGGCATTGCGTGCACGAACGAGTCGGGGCGCGGGTGGACGCCCGGCTTCGGGGGCAGCTCGACCCGCCCGGAGGCGAGGGCACGGTACGTCTCCTCGACGAGGTCGAGCTGCACCGGGATCTCGGGCAAGAGGTCGGCGACCTCCCGCCGCGAGAGGTAGACGAGGTCGCTCACATCTCGTACACGCGCTCGGGCTCGACGAGGACGATCACGCGCCGCTCGTCGGGGGTCCGCCACGGGTACGGCGTCTGCCCCGTGTACTTCGCCGACAGCTCGTCGATGTGCCGGTCGGCTTCGTCGCCCTCGACGAACTCGACGACGCGTCCGCGGATGTCGACCTTGTCCCACGGATTCTCGCGGTGGGCGATCGACATGCCGACGCGGGGGTCGCGCCGCAGGTTCCGCTCCTTGACCCGGCCAACGGCGGTGTTGAAGCGGATACGGCTGTCCTCGACGTCGGTCCAGACCGGGGTCACTTGCGGCGACCCGTCGCTGTTGATCGTGCCCACGTAGAGGTAGTTCGGCTCTGAGAACAGGGAGCGGACCTTCTCCGAAAGCTCCGTCATGGACGCCTCCTCCTGTCGCTTGCGTGCAAACGCTTCTTCCCCTTCCGTCGCTACCTCTCCCGTTAGCTTGCACTTACGTTAGTGATTGCTTAAACTCACCGAGTGGAAGCCGCGCTCCGAGCGATCGCCGAGCCCCGCCGCCGCGCGATCCTCCGGCTCGTCGCCACCGACGAGCTCTCGGCCGGCGAGATCGCCTCGCGCTTCGACGTAACGCGCCCGGCGATCTCGCAGCACCTGACCGTGCTCAAGGACGCCGGCCTCCTGCGGGAGCGGCGGGATGGTCCGCGCCGGCTCTACCGCGCACGCCCCGAGGGGCTCGCCGACCTCCGTACGTTCCTCGAGGAGTTCTGGGTCGACGGGCTCGAGCGTCTCAAGGAGGCCGCCGAGCGAGAGGAGGCGAGGATTCGTGGCCGCACCGCCGCGTGACGTTCTGACCTGCGAGATCCGGATTGACGCGCGCCCGGAAACCGTGTTCCCCTACTTCACCGATCCGGCCCGGATCGTCCGCTGGAAGGGTCGGTCGGCGACGCTCGACCCGCAGCCGGGGGGCGTCTACCGAGTGGAGATCAACGACCGCGCCGTCGCGCGTGGTGAGTACCTCGACGTGACGCCGTTCACTCGGGTCGTCTTCACCTGGGGATGGGAGGGCTCGAACCCGGCGCACCCGGTGCCCCCGGGCTCCTCGACGGTCGAGGTCGAGCTCGTCCCGGACGGCGACGGGACGCTCGTCCGCCTCACGCACCACGACCTCCCCCCCGCCGAGCGCGGCAACCACGAGCAGGGCTGGACGCACTACCTCGGCCGGCTGGCGCAGGCCGCGGCCGGCCGCGACCCCGGCCCCGACCCGCTGGGTCAGATGCAGTCCGACTAGGGGCGGCGATATGCGTTCACGCCTCGCCTCATGGTGAGCGCAGCGACCGCGCGCCCGTAACGGGCGGATTACGGTACGCGGATGCTCCTGACGGGTGTCCGCGTGGTCGCGTGCGAGACGGGGCTTGCGGGGCCGCTTTGCACGCGCCTCCTCGCCGACCTCGGGGCGGACGTCGTCAAGGTCGAGCAGCCGGGTCGCGGCGACGTTACGCGCGGCTGGGACACGATCGCCCAGGGGCTCTCGAGCGGGTTCGTCTGGGTGAACCGCGGAAAGCGAAGCGTCGCGCTCGACGTCAAGGACGCGACCGCGCGGCCGGCGCTCGAGCGCCTCGTCGCCGGAACCGACGTCTTCCTCCAGAACCTGACCCCCGGATGGGCCGAGCGCGTCGGTCTCGACGAACGCGCGGTCCGCGCGCTTTGCCCCGACGTCGTCTACACCGAGATCTCGGGGTACGGCCCGGACGGCCCGTACGCGGCGCGAAACGCGTACGACCTCGTCATGCAGGGGGAAGCGGGCTTGCTCTCCGTGACCGGGACGCCCGAGGCGCCCGCCCGCGTTGGCGTTTCCGTCTGCGATCTCGCCACCGGTGCCTACGCCGCGACCGCGACCGCGGCCGCGCTCGTGCGGCGCGCCGAGACGGGGGAGGGCGCCCACGTAGCCGTATCGCTCTTCGACGTGATGGTCGACTGGCTCGGCTACTACCCGCACCTCTGGTGGCATCGCCGGGAGATGCCGGAGCGAACGGGCCTTCGACATCCGCTCTTCTCCCCGTACGGGCCCTACCGCGCCGGAGACGGCCGTCTCTTCAGCGTCGCCGTCCTCTCGCCCGAGCACTGGCGCGCGTTCTGCGTCGACGTTCTCGCGCGGCCGGAGCTCGCGGACGACCCGCGGTTCGCCGCGAACGAGGGCCGCGTCGAGGAGCGAGACGAGCTCGAGGCGCGGCTCGAGCAGGTCTTTTCCGAGCGCACGGCCGACGAATGGATCGCGCGGCTCGACGCGGCCGGCATCCCGTGCGGGCGGGTAAACGACGTTTCGGCCGTAATGGACCACCCGCAGCTCGAGCACAACGCCCTCCTCGCCGAGGCCGATTCGCCCGTCGGCCCGATTCCGACCGTCGGAAGCCCGTTTGTCGTCGGCGGCGCGCGTCCAGCGGCCGGATCGATTCCCCGGCTCGGCGGACACACGGAGGAGGTCCTCGCGGAGCCGCTTCGCAAGCGGCGATGAGGGAAGCCGCGCCCTACGCGCTCACTTCGATCGCCTACGTCCTCGTCGGCGTTCTCGTGCCGGAGGCGCTCTTCTCGTGGGTGGAAGGGGCGGCGTTCCTCGTCGTCGGCGTCGTCCTCCTTCCCGCGCTCGTCCGGCGGCTGCGATGAGTTGGGTTGCGCACGACGCGGAGCCGTACGTGATCCAGAAGCACCTGGGGCGAAGGATCGCGATCGCACCGCTCCTCATCGGCTCCTACGCGCCGGACATGACGACGAAGTGGTTCGTCTACGGCGCAGGAGCGTTCGGGGTCGAGCTCAAGGCAGACGATCCGGCCCAGTTCCACCGTGGCTGGCCGGGGGCGGGAATCACGCACACGCTCGCGTTCGGGCTGGTCGTGGGCGCCCTCATCTACCTCGTCTTCCGGAGCCGGCTGTGGGCACTCAGCTTCGTCGTCGGTCAGTGGGCGCACGCGCTCACGGACACGCTCGACACCGTCGGGACGATGCTCCTCTTCCCCTTCACGGACCACCTCTTCTCGGCGGGCGCCTGGGCCTACGCCGGGCAGACCGGGCGATACACGGATGCCGGTGCGTACTTCAGCGGCCTCGGCTTCGTCTGGGACGGGTTCTGGCTCCTCTGGGGAGTGGCGAGCTGGCGCGTGCTCACCCGCGCCTACTTCCGCGAGACGGTTCTCCCGGCTGACTCGCTGTGGCAGAAGGCGAGCGGCTACCTCTCGGAGACGACGCTCCTCGCCGTGTATCGAATCTCGTTCTTCTACGGCGCGTGCCGTTGGGTCGCGTGGCTCGTGTGGGCGCACGTCGTCCGCTCCTTCGCCTTCGACCTCTCGTGGGGAGGGCCGAAGTGGGTTCCGGCGATCCACGCGTCCGAGTTGAACGCGGTGAGACGATCCGGGTGTCGATGCCCTTCCTGCTGCTCGGCGTCGCCCAAGGTCGCGCTCTCGGCGGTGCTCGCGCTCGCGGGCCGCGTCTCGGTCGTACGCCGTCAACGGCGGACGAGGGTCGCGACCAGCCGGCGTTGATCCTCGTCGAGCCACGGTGGCTCGCCGGCGGCGGCGTTCTCGCGAGCGTGCGCGGGATCCGACGTCGCGGGGATGACGACGTGGATCCGAGAGTCGGAAAGCGCCCACTTGAGGAGCACCTGCGCCCACGTCGCGACGCCGAACGGCGCGAGATCGTCCGGAGACGGGCCGGGGAGGAGCGGCGAGTCCGAGCCGCCGAGCGGGCGCATGGCGATCACGCCGAGACCGAGCTCTTCGGCGAGCGGGAGGATTCGGTCTTCGACCTCGCGCTCGAGCGGGTTGTACGGGATCTGGATCGCCTCGATCCTCCCCGTCCGCATCACCTCCTCGAGCTCGGGAAACGCGCTCGCGGCGTAGTGCGTCGCTCCGAGGAGCGCGAGGCGGCCCGCGTCGCGCTCGCGCTCGAGCCGGGGGAGGTGCTCTCGCCAGGCGAGGACGTTGTGGATCTGCTCGAGGTCGATGCGCCCGCCGAAGAACCCGAGCTGATCCGTAAGCTGGCGGCGCGCGACGGCCGCCGAGCTCGTCCAGATCTTCGTCGCGACGAATGCCTCCGGGCGGCGCGCGCCGAGCGCACGGCCGAGGACCGCCTCCGCCCGTCCGTACATCGGCGAGGAGTCGACGACCTGGGTCCCTTCGTCGAACGCCGCCTCGACGACGGCGTTCACGTCCTCCTGGCGAGCAGGATCGACGTCGAAGACGCGCCATGTGCCGAGGCCGACGACGGGCAGCTCGACACCGGTCTTGCCAAACGGGCGAACGTCCATGGGAGAATCGGCATGATGCCGACCACTCTCGTCGACCTGCCGGAACTAGCACCGGCGCTGATCGACTCGCGCGCGAAGGGGGAGAACTTTCCGGTCGCCTCGCTCCTCGCTCCCGCGGGCGCTCGTCCCCATCTCCGCGCCATCTACGGCTTCGCGCGGCTCGTCGACACGCTGGGCGACGAGGTCGGGCGCGACCGCCTGGCGCTCCTCGACGAGCTCGAGCGGGAACTCGACGGACCGCCGCGGACGGAGATCATGCGGCGCCTCCACGCGACGATCGCGGCGTGCCGCCTCCCGCGCGAACCGTTCGCGCGCCTCATCGAGGCCAACCGCCGTGACCAACGGAAGACGCGCTACGAGACGTGGGAGGAGCTGCGCGAGTACTGCACGTACTCGGCGGACCCGGTCGGCCGCCTCGTCCTCGCCGTCTACCGGCGGGCGCACGATCCTGATCTCGTCGCGCGAAGCGACGACGTCTGTACCGGTCTCCAGCTCGTCAACTTCCTCCAGGACCCGCCACGAGACCTTGCGCTCGGACGCGTCTACCTCCCGCAGGAGGACGTGCGCCGGTTCGCCGTCGCGGACGCCGATCTTGCCGGGCCGCGGAGCGAGCGCGTCGCAGCGCTCCTCGCCTTCGAGTCCGACCGCGCGCGTCCGCTCCTCGAGCGCGGTTTCGGCCTTGCGCGCGCGCTCGGGGGCCGCGCCGGTCGCTCCGTCGCTCTCTTCGCCCGCGGCGGGCTCGCGGCGCTCGCGGCGCTCGAGCGCGCCCGCTGGGACGTCTTGACGCGCCGTCCGGCCCCTGGTCGCCTCGCGGTCGTCCGCTTCCTCGCCGTCGAGCTTCTCGCGGCGTGACGCCACGGGACGCGTACGCGGAGGTCGTTCGCATCACCCGCCGCGAGGCGC
>JALZGN010000017.1 GCA_030861005.1 Actinomycetota bacterium | reverse complement strand
GTCTCGCTGGCGGCGGTGTTCATCGTCGGCGCCGCGGTCATCTACGGATGGGCTGAAGCCGCCGTCGTCGCGTTCGTCGCCTTGGCCGTGATCCACATCGCTCACCGGCGGCCGCTCGACCGCCTGCTCTACAACGCGGCCGTCTACACGCTGAGCGGGGTCGCGGCGAGCGCGGCGGCCGGCGCCGTCCCGGACGAGACCACCATCCTGAGCCTCCTCTTCGCCGTGCTCCTCGGCTCGATCGCGTTCTATGCGACGAACGTCGCCCTGATCGCCGCCGTCGTCGCTCGGCTCGCGGGAGAGCGATTCACCTCGCTGGCGCGTCGCTCGATTGCCTCCACCGTCGTGCCGTTTTCGATCATGGCGTCGGTGGCGCTCATCCTGACCGTGCTCTGGGAGCAGTCGCCGCTCCTCTCGGCCGCCCTCGTCGGGCCGCTCGTCGCCGTTGCGCTCTACCAGCGTTCCGTCCACGAGACGCTCCGGGCGATGCGCCTCGCCCAGACCGACCCGCTCACGGGGCTCGGAAACCACCGCCACTTCCACGAGCGGCTCGAGCGCGACCTCGAGCTCGCGAAGATGCGCGGGACGCCGCTCAGCGTTTGCCTGATCGACCTCGACAACTTCAAGCTCATCAACGACCGCTACGGTCACCCGGTCGGCGACCGCGTCCTCGAGCAGGTCGCCTCCCGACTTCGCCAGGACGGCGAGGCGTTCCGCCTCGGGGGCGACGAGTTCGTCCTTCTTCTCGCCGGCCATGACGCGCAGGACGCCCTTCGCATCGCGGAGTGTGTGCTCGAGCGCGTGGCGTCGCTCGAGTGGGAGCACGGCGGCCGTGTCACCGCCTCCGCCGGCGTTGCCGCGTACCCCCACGACGCTGCCGAGCGCAGCGAGCTCGTCCGGCTGGCCGACAGCGCCCTCTACTGGTCGAAGGAGCAGGGGAAGGGCTGCGTGCGCGCGAGCCGTCCGGACGTGATCGAGTTCGGGGAGCTTCGCCGGCTCGCGGAGGAGCGCGACCGCCGGGCGCGGTTCCTCGCCGCCGTCGGACTCGCCCGCGCGGTCGACGCACGGGACGCCTACACCGGCGCGCACTCGGCCGAGGTCGGCGAGCTGGCCGCGCGCATCGCGGCACGCCTCGGCCTCGACCCCGAGCAGGTCGAGCTCCTGCGCCTCGCCGGCAGCCTCCACGACGTCGGCAAGCTCGCGATCGCGGAGGACATCCTCCGGAAGCCCGGCCCGCTGAACGAGGCGGAGCGGGTCGTGCTCGAGCGTCACCCCCACATCGGGTTTCGGATGCTCGATTCCCTCGGCATCGAGCCCGTCGCGACGTGGGTCCTCCACCACCACGAACGCTGGGACGGCGGCGGCTATCCGGACCGGCTCGCGCGGGACGAGATCCCGCTCGGCGCCCGCATCCTCTTCGTCGCGGATGCGTACGACGCGATGACGACCGACCGGATCTACCGGGGACGGCTCTCGCACGAGGCCGCGCTCCACGAGCTCGAGCGCTGCGCCGGGACGCAGTTCGACCCGGACGTCGTGGCCGCGTTCAGGACCGTGCTGGAGGACCGGGTCGGAGCCGCGCTCGAAGATAGTGCGAGCGAGGCGCTCGCGGCGGCGGGTTAGCGTCGCTCCCACAGCGAGAGTCGAAGCCGAACCACGCTCGCCGCGCCCGCCCCTGCCACCGGCGCCGCGCCTTCGCGGCGGAACCTGCGCTAAATTCGGCGAGCAAGCGATGTGGACTTGCCGCACAAAATGTTCGCCCCCAAGGCGAAGCTCCGTTACGACTGCGAAAAAGGGCGCTGGGCGTCTTCGGTACGCCGGTCGTCCGAGAGGAGGCTAGGAAATAGAGCCGCACGAGCCCGAGCCCGCTGGACCAAAGCGCGAGACGGAGCATGAGACGCTCTCGGAGCTCTCGAACCCGGAGCTCTTGCGCGCCCTGGACGCGGTGCTGCTCGAGCTCGAGAAGCGGCTTTTCCGCTACGCGCGCGTCGGCCCGGAGCTTCTCGAGATGGCCGACGAGGGCCTCGTCCTCGCCGCCCGCGCGGCGGCGAGGCTGAGCCAGGCACAATCGTCGGCCGCGCACGCGGTCGGCCACCTTCAGGTCGTCGGCGTCGGCGAGTGGAGTCCGGAGAGCACGAACCCGTCGTGGCGGAGCGATCGTCGCGTCACGGGTGACGAGGGATAGGGCCGGCCGAATCAGGTCGCGAACTTCGGCGTTACTTCAGGCGTAGAGCCTTTTCGGTCCATCCGGGCATTGCTATGATCCCGGGTATGCCACTCGGTGGCGCTGAAATCTTTATCGTCGCGATCATCATCATCTTTCTCTTCGGCGCGAAAAAGCTGCCGGAGTTCGGTCGGTCGCTGGGGCTCGGTATGCGCGAGTTCAAGCAGGGGATTACGAGCTCCGATAGCGAGGACGAAGAC
>JALZGN010000012.1 GCA_030861005.1 Actinomycetota bacterium | reverse complement strand
AGAACCGCGACAGGCGCCAGGCTTAAGCAGGCGTCCGGCCCTCTGGCAGCGCGGGCGGAACAGCTCGGCACCGGCGAGGCGGCCGTCACGGTTCTCTCCGAGGTTCTCCGCGGCGGTGTTCCGGGGCTCTCGCCGGCGCTCCTCCGAGGCGAGCGAGCGGAGTCGCTTGGGCCGCCGGTTACGCGTGCTCTCCCCGCGCCGGCATCGCCCGAGATGAAGAGGAACGATCGAGACTAACCGATCGGGTAGTTGTTTCTCCGCGCCGAACGGGATACAAGCGTCGAAGGCTCCCGGACGCAGGACGACAAGGGCAAGGCGGTTGCGGTGTTCTCTGGCGGCGACGAACACGGGGGCAGCGCGGGTTTCCCCAGCGCCGACGACTCACCGGACCATCGCGCTGCTCGTCGTCGAGCTTGGAGGTCGAGGCTGACCGAGCACGGACGCTTCCGTCGATGATCCTTCGGATCGTCGCGGAAGCTCTGCGATTCCGGCTCGTCGTCGTCGCTCTCGCGGCGGCGGTCATGGCGATCGGGATCACACAACTTCGCCAGGCGTCCGTGGACGTGCTTCCCGAGTTCACGCCGGCGTACGTCGAGATTCAGACGGAGGCGCTTGGCCTCTCGGCCGACGAGGTGGAGCAACTCGTGACCGTTCCCCTCGAGGCCGACCTGCTGAACGGCGTCGAGGGCGTCGACGTGATCCGGTCCCAGTCTGTCCCCGGCCTCTCGTCGATCGTGCTCGTGTTCGAGCCGGGGACCGACGTGTATCGCGGACGGCAGCTCGTTCAGGAGCGCCTCACCCAGATCGGCGCGGCCGCCTTCCCGAACGTCTCCAAGCCGCCGACCCTGCTCCAGCCGCTCTCGTCGTCGAGCCGGGTCCTGATGGTCGGGCTCTCCTCCGAGGACCTCAGGCCGATCGAAGAGTCCGTGATAGCGCGCTGGACCGTGCGCCCGCGCCTGCTCGGCGTGCCCGGCGTCGCGAACGTGGCGATCTGGGGCATGCGCGATCAGCAGCTCCAAGTCCAAGTCGATCCCGAGCGGCTCCGCGACAGGAACGTGACGCTCGATCAGGTGGTCGAGACGACGGGAAACGCGCAGGTGTTCTCGCCGCTCAGCTTCCTCGAAGCCTCGACGCCCGGCACGGGCGGTTTCATCGAGACGCCGCATCAGAGGCTCCAGGTGCGGAACGTGCTCGAGAAGATCGCAGATCCGGAGGAGCTCGGAAAGGTGCCGATCGAGGGAACTGGCGGCAGCCTCCGCCTGACCGACGTGGCGGACATCAGGGTCGATCATCAACCGCTCATCGGCGACGCAGTGGTGAACGACGGCGTCGGGCTCGTCCTCGTGGTCGAGAAGTTCCCCGGCGCGAACACGCTCGAGGTCACGCGCGGCGTGGAAGACGCGCTCGAGAAGCTTCGGCCCGGTCTCTCCGGCGTGCGGACGGACACGTCAGTCTTTCGTCCCGCGAGCTTCATCGAGGACGCGTTGGACAACGTGGCGCTCGCGCTCGTGATCGCGTCTGTACTCCTCGCGCTCGTCCTTGTCGCCTTCCTCTTCGATGGGCGCAGCCTCCTCGTCGCTCTCGTGACGATCCCCCTGTCGCTCGTCGCGGCGGCGCTCGTGCTCGACCTCCTCGGCGAGACCTTCAACGCGATGTCCTTCGCCGGGCTTGCCGCCGCCCTGGCGCTGGTCGTCGACGACGCCGTCGTCGGCGCCGAGAACATCGCCCGACACCTCCGTCGCAACGGCGAGACCGCGGGCGACAGGTCGACCGCTGCCGTCGTCCTCGAAGCGACGCACGAGGTCCGGAGTCCGCTTGCGTACGCGACGTTGATCGCGCTCGTCGCGATCGTGCCGATCGCTGTCATGGAGGGACGTCCGGGCGCGTTCTTCCAGCCGCTCGTGCTCTCCTACGCGGTGACGGTGGCCGTCGCGATGGCCGTGGCGTTGACGGTTACGCCCGTCCTGAGCCTGCTCCTCTTCTCGCGAGGGACAACCGCGCGTCGCGAGTCCCCGCTGCTCGGGTGGATACGGCCGCGCTACGACGCGGCGCTTTCCCGGTTCGCGCGAGCACCGTGGGCGGCGCTCATCGCAGCCGGCGCCTGCGTCGTCCTCGGGCTCGTCGTGCTGCCGCTCCTCGGCACGTCGCTCGTTCCGTCGTTCAAGGATCGGGGTGTCCTCGTCCATCTGGAAGCCGAGCCCGGGACGTCGAACTCGCGGATGACGGAGATCGCGACCGAGGTCAGCCGCGAACTGCGATCGCTCCCCGGAGTAGAGAACGTCGGCGCCCATGTCGGACGCGCGGTCACGGGCGACCAGATCGTCGACGTGAACTCGAGCGAAGTATGGGTGAGCGTCGAGTCCGACGCCGAGTACGACGCGACCCTCGCGTCGATCAAGGACGTCGTTCGCCGCGTCCCCGGAGTCGAGCGCGACGTCGTGACGTATTCGACGCAGAGAATCCGGGACGTCGGAGCGCTCGAGGAGGGCGAGAACCCGGTCAGGGGCAACCAGCTCGACGTCCTGACCGGCTCGGAACGACCCCTCGTCGTTCGCGTCTACGGGCAGGACCTCGGCGTCCTCCGTCGCGAGGCGAACAAGGTGAGGCAGATCATGTCCGAGGTCGACGGCGTCGTCGATCCGCGGGTCGATCTGCCGGCGACGCAGCCGACCCTGGAGATCGAGGTCGACCTCGACAAGGCTCGGCGGCACGGGATCAAGCCCGGGGACGTCCGCCGCGCGGAGGCGACCCTACTCCAGGGGATCCAGGTCGGGAGCGTCTTCAAGGAGCAGAAGGTCTTCGACGTCGTCGTCCAGGGCGTACCCGAGCTGCGAACCGGCCTGGCGAGCGTGCGCAACCTCTTGATCGACCAGCCGGGCGGCGGTCACGTCCGCCTCGGTGACGTCGCCGACGTACGAGCCGGACGGTCTCCGACGATCATCGAGCGCGATGCCGTCTCGCGCCGCCTCGACGTCGAAGCGAACGTCAGCGGCCGCAGCCTCGGTACGGTTGCCGGAGAGCTCGAGGACCGCCTCGCGGACATCAGCTTCCCGCTCGAGTACCACGCGGAGGTCCTTCAGGAGACCGCGGCCGCGGAGATGGGCGCGACGCGCATTCTCGCCTTCGCGATCGCGGCCGTCCTCGCGGTCTTCCTGCTCCTGCAAGCGGCCTTCCAGAGCTGGCGCCTCGCGCTTCTCGCGTCTTTGACCCTGCCGGTCGCGCTTGTCGGCGGACTGCTCGCAGCGCTCGTGAGCGGCGCCGAGCTCTCGCTCGGCCCGCTCGTCGGGCTGCTCGCGCTGCTCGGGATCGCCGTGCGAAACGCCGTGCTCGCGATCCGGGATTTCCAGCCTCTCGAGCGCGACGAGGGCGAGCCGTTCGCTGCGAGGCTCGTCGGCCGGGCGACCGGGGGTCGACTTGTGCCCACCCTGGCGAGCGCCTTCGCCGTGGCGGTGGTCGCCCTCCCGTTCGTGGCGCTGGGCTCGAGGCCCGGTCTCGAGATCGTCCACCCGATGGCCGTCGTCGTCCTGGGCGGTCTCGTTACCTCCACGTTCCTCGCCCTCTTCGTGCTGCCCGCCCTCTACCTGCGCTTCGCCGCGGCCCAGCCGGTACCCCGATCCGAGGGAGAATTGATCCCCTACTCGATCGACGGCGAGCCCGAGCCGGTGGTCGCGGAGGCCGGCCCGGTCGCCGGGCGCGATACGGCGCTCGCAGCTCGAGGGGGCTCGGCGCCGCCGCGACCGGGAGACGCGGGCGAGCCGCTGCCGAGCCACTACCGGCAGGTCGAGAGCGAAGAAACGCCCGAGGGAGACGTGGCGCCGGATCGCGAGGGCGAGGCTCGTGGGTCCCAGATCATCGACCCGAAGCGCGGGGAGAACGAGCCGGGTGCGCGGAAACCGCCGGTCTAGGCGGCACATCCGCGCCACGCTGGTCGGGCTGCTCGTCGTCACCGGCCTTTCGCTCTCGGCTTGCTCCGAGGTGGAAACGGAGGCCGCAAGCGGCTACGAGCCCGCCAAGCTGGAGCCGGTGGGGCCCGGGGACGACCGCAAACGGGTGACGTTCACCGCCGAGGGGGCCAGGCGGACTGGGCTTCGGACGGCGCCCGTGCGGCGAAGCGGGGAGCACACGATCGTCCCGTACGCCGCGCTCGTGTACGACCAGGAGGGGAAGACCTACGTCTACACGAGCCGCGGGCGCTTCTCCTTCGTTCGTCAGGAGGTGGCGGTCGACCGCATCGAGGGCAACCGCGTGCTCGTGGTCGACGGTCCGGCGGTGGGCACCGAGGTCGTGACGGTGGGAACGGCCGAGGTGTATGGCACGGAGCTCGAGATCGCCGGCGGCCACTGACGGTGCGCCGGGGGACCGCCTGATGCGCTGGATCGTCGGTCGAAGCCTCCGCTTCCGGTGGCTCGTCGTCTTCGCCGCCGCCGCGACGATGGCCTTCGGCCTCGCCCGGATTCCGAGCGCCCAGGTCGACGTGTTCCCCGAGTTCGCGCCGCCGCGCGTCGAGATCCAGACCATCGCGCTCGGGAACTCCTCGCGTGAGGTCGAAGAGCTGGTCACGATCCCGATCGAGGAGCAGCTGAGCGGGATTCCCGGCCTCGACCAGCTTCGCTCCAAATCGGTCGCGCAGCTCTCGGCGATCGAGCTGATATTCGAGCGCGGGATGGACGAGCTGCGAGCGCGACAGCTCGTGCAGGAGCGCATCGCCCAGGTGACGCCGACGCTACCGACATGGGCGAGCCCGCCGTGGATGATGCCGGCGCGGTCGGCGACCAGCCGGATCATGAAGATCGGGCTCTCCTCGGACGAGCTGAGCTTGATCGAGCTGTCGGCGATCTCCTACTGGAAGATCAGGCAGCGCCTGATGCGGGTTCCGGGCGTGGCGTCCGTCGACATCTTCGGCGAGCGTCTCAAGCAGCGGCACATCCAGGTCGACCCGAGGAAGCTCGCCGAGAACGGCCTCTCGCTCGAGCGCGTGATGGAGGTCGGCGCCGGCGCGGTGGACGCCGCCGTCCTGCAGTACACGGAGGGCTTCACGGTCGGCGCCGGAGGGTTCCTCGAGCGCGACGGCCAGAGGCTGAACGTCCGGCACGTGCAACCGATCACCGGGCCGAAGGAGCTCGGGAACGTGCCGATCGTGCGAAGGAACGGCCGGACGCTCCGTCTGAGCGACGTCGCCGACGTCGTACAAGCCCACCAGCCGGTCTGGGGGGAGGCGGTCGTCAACGGGGGCGACGGCCTCCTCCTGATCGTCCAGAAGTACCGGGGCGCCAACACGATGGAGGTGACACGCGGCGTCGAGGAGGCCGTGGACGAGATGCGCCCCGGGCTTCCAGGGATCGAGCTCGACACGACGATCTTCCGGCCGGCGACGTTCATCGAGCAGTCGATCGACAACCTGACGACGGCCCTCTGGATCGGCGTGCTGCTGGTCGCGGTGATCATCGCCGGATTCCTGTTCGCGTTCCGGACGGCGTTCATCAGCCTGATCGCGATCCCGCTCTCGCTGATCGCGGCCGTCGTCGTCCTGGATCTGCGCGACGTGACCATCAACGTGATGGTGCTCGCGGGGCTCGTGGTCGCGATCGGGGTCGTCGTCGACGACGCGATCATCGACGTCGAGAACATCGTGCGCCGGCTGCGGCAGGCGCGCGCCGAGGGCCGGGACGTCTCGACCTTCAGCGTCGTGCTCGAAGCCTCCGTCGAGGTGCGCACTGCGATCACGTACGCGACCGTGATCAATGTCGTCGCCATTACGCCGGTCTTCCTCCTCGAGGGCCTCTCGGGCTCGTTCTTCCGGCCACTCGTCTTCTCGTACGCGCTCGCCGTGCTCGTGTCGATGCTCGTCGCGCTAACGGTCACGCCCGCGCTCTCCCTGATCCTGCTCTCGCGGGGGCGGCTCGAGCATCGCGACCCGCCGCTTCTCCGGCTTCTGAAGCGGGGGTACGGGGCCGCGCTCGACCGGATCGTGCGGAGGCCCGCCCCGGCGCTCATCGCTGCCGCGGTCTGCCTGCTGGCCGGGCTCCTGATCTCCCCGACGCTCGGCTCCGAACTCCTGCCCAACTTCAAGGAGCGCGACTTCCTGATGCACTGGCTGACCCAGCCGTCGACCTCGGCTCGCGAGGAGAAGCGCATCTCGATTCGGGCGTGCCGCGATCTGCGCGAGATTCCGGGAGTGCGAAACTGCGGATCTCACATCGGGCAGGCGCTGCTCTCGGACGAGGTCTACGGCGTGTACTTCGGCGAGAACTGGGTCAGCGTGGGCCCCGACGTCGACTACGACGACACCCTGGCATCGATCCACCGCACGGTCGAGGGCTACCCCGGGCTCTACCGCGACGTGCAGACGTACCTGCGGGAGAGGATCAAGGAGGTTCTCACCGGAACGAGCGAGTCCATCGTCGTCCGGATCTTCGGCCCCGACCTGGACGTGCTTCGGGAGAAGGCGGACGAGGTCGCCAAGACGATCGCGGGAGTCGACGGCGTCGTCGACGCGCATCCCGACTTCGCGGAGAACGTTCCGCACATCGAGGTCGAGGTGAGGCTCGAAGCGGCGCGGCGCTACGGCCTCAAGCCCGGCGACGTTCGCCGGCAAACCTCGGCGCTCCTCGCGAGCGAGGAGGTCAGCGACATCTTCTCCGGAGGCAAGGCGTACGACGTCCACGTGTGGAGCGTCCCGGCGGCGCGGAATAGCCTGACGAGCGTCGAGGAGCTCCCCATCGACACGCCCGAGGGCGACCAGATCCGGCTGCGGCAGGTCGCGGACGTACGCGTCGCCCCGACTCCGAACCACATCGAGCGCGAGCTCCAGTCGCGTCGGATCGACGTCGGCGCAAACGTGGAGGGACGCGACCTCGCCTCCGTCGTCGACGAGGTGGAAGATCGCCTCGCGGGCGTCGAGTTCCCGCGTGAGTACCACGCGGAGGTGCTGGGAGAGTCGACGGAGCTGACCGCCGCCCAGGGTCGGCTACTCGTCTTCGGGATCGCGGCTGCGGTCGCGATCTTCCTCCTTCTCCAGACCGCCTTCGGAAGCCTTCGCCTCGCCGCGCTCACCTTCGTGCTGCTGCCGACGGCGCTCGTCGGCGGAGTGCTCGCCGTGCGACTCGCCGGCGGCGTGCTCTCGCTCGGCTCGCTGGTCGGATTCCTGACCGTGTTCGGGATCGCGGCGCGAAACGGCATCCTGATGATCAGCCACTTCCAGCATCTCGAGCGCCACGAGGGCGAGACATTCGGCCCCGCCCTCGTCCTGCGCGGCGCCAAGGAGCGGCTCGCGCCGATCATGATGACGGCTTCCGCAACGGGCCTCGCCGTGGTTCCTCTCGTCGTCGCCGGAAGCATCCCCGGTCACGAGGTAGAGCACCCGATGGCCGTCGTCATCCTGGGCGGCCTCGTCACTTCGACGCTGCTGAATCTCTTCGTTCTCCCCTCGCTCTACTTGCGCTTCGGCCGGCCTGGAGATCAGCCCCCGCTTCCCTCCCGGATCCGCGCGCGCGTAACGAACCAGTTGGCGCGCGGACGGAATTCCCGCTGATCGGCGCGAACGGGGAATGCGGGCCGCAGTCTCGAGGACCGCCCGAGACGATCGACGCGAACGCCGAGCTAGCCCGCTAGGAGCCGAGCACGGCTCCTAGCGGCTCGCCTCGGGGTCGCGACCGCGCGTTAGAGCCCGTACGCTGCCCGCTCGAGCGCCTCCGCGACTTCCCCGGCTGCGCGCCCGGGCACGTCGTTCCACGCGTGCACGTCCGAGAACGCGGAACCGCCCACCGCGCGAGCGAACCGAAGAATACGGGCATCCATCTCGGGGTCGGTGAGGCCGAGCTCGCGACCAGCGACTCCGACCGCACCCGCTGCGCACAAAGGCCCGCCGGCCCGCCACGGCCCCTGGCAGAGGCCGCGCTCGCGCACGATCTCGGCCGCCCGGAGCAAGACCGGATCCGGCTCTGCCGGCGACTCCGTCGGCGTCAGAACGTTCAGGGATTCCGTGGTCGGTGTCGTCACGCGTTCTTCCTCCTTGATGTGGCGTTCCGCGTCCTTGTTCGGCGACGGGGCGGAGAATCTTGAACGTGAGATCGAGCAGGACTTTGGCACTCGTGTCGGCGGTTTTGCCACCGCGACCCCGTCCACCACGTCTTCGCAGACGAGGGGCCTCGTTCCTGGCGCGACCCCGAAGCGATTTCGCGCACCGTAGGCGGTCGAGATGAGAGCGCCGTGAGAGAGCACCCCGCCCGATCGCCTGTCCGGCGATCGGGCGGATTTCGAGCTGATCGACGACGTCCAGAGATCCGAGCGCGAGGGCACGATCGCGTTTCGCAAGCGCGACGCCGAAGTCGTATGCTCACCGCGCAAGCACCGACAGGGTCGAGGAAGGAGGCGGGGATGTATCCCCCCAGCTTCGAGTACTTCGCGCCCTCGACGCTCGACGAGGCGCTCTCGATCCTCGAGCGCTACGGAGACGAGGCGAAGGTTCTCGCCGGCGGCCAGAGCTTGATCCCCCTCATGAAGCTCCGCTTCGCCGCCCCGCGCGCGCTCGTGGACATCAACAGGATCCGCGGGCTCGACGAGCTCGCCGAGGAGGGGGGCGGCCTCCGGATCGGGGCGCTCGTCCGGCACGCGAGCTGCGAGCGATCGCCGCTCCTCACCGGCCGCTTCGCAACTCTCGGCGACGCCGCGCGGCTGATCTCCGACCCGCTCGTTCGCAACCTCGGGACGGTTGCCGGATCACTCGCGCACGCGGACCCTCAGGGCGACTGGGGCTCGGCTTTGCTCGCACTCGACGCCGAGATGGAGGCCCGCGGCCCGGACGGCACGAGGACCATCCCGCTCCACGACTTCTTCCGGGGGCCGTTCACGACCGCACTCGAGCCGACCGAGATCGTGACATCGATCCGCGTCCCTGATCCCGGCGAGCACGCGGGCGGCACGTACCTGAAGCTCGAGCGCAAGGTCGGCGACTTCGCCACCGTCGCCGTCGGCGTCCACGTCTCGTTCGACGGCGGCGACGTGGCACGGGCCGGAATCGCCCTGACCGCGGTCGGGCCGACGAACTTCCGCGCCGCCGCGGCCGAGCAGGCGCTCGTCGGCCGCTCGCTCGACGACGACTCGATCAGGGAGGCCGCGGAGCTTGCCGCGGAGGCGGCGACGCCGCGCGACGACTACCGAGGCAGCGCCGGGTACAAGCGAAACGTCGTCCGCGTCTTCGCGGAGCGCGCGCTCCAGAAGGCCGCCGACGCTCGCCCCGGACTCGTCGACCGGCTGCTCGGGAGGTGAGCGAGATGACTACGTGTCCGAGCTGCGGCAACGAGCTGCCGCGGGAGATCGGCCAGCACGGTGCGACGCCGAGCGCGGGAGTAGTCGAATGCCCGCATTGCGGCTCGCACGTGATGCTGAACAAGGTCGGGGCCGAGCCCGAGGAGGCGGGCGAGCCGAAGGGACCCGTGGAACGCGCGGCGGCGGCGCCGCCCGGGCGGACGGAAGGCCAGGAGACCTTCGCCGGCAAGGAGAGCGTGGAGGGCGTGATGGACGAACTGAGCGAGAAGGAGGGCGGACGGCAGTGACACAGGCGATCGAGACCGAGCGGGCGGCGGCCGCGATCCCCGTCCGCGTCACCGTCAACGGGGAGGAGCGTTCGGTCGCGGTCGAGTCGCGCCTCCTCCTCGTCCACTTCCTGCGCGAGACCCTTGGCCTGACGGGGACCCACATCGGCTGCGACACGACGAGCTGCGGCGCCTGCACGGTGCTCCTCGACGGAACGCCGATCAAGTCCTGCACGATGTTCGCCGTCCAGGCCGACGGGCGCGACGTGACGACGGTCGAGGGCCTGATGGAGGGCGGACAGCTGCACCCGATCCAGCAGGCCTTCAAGGAGGAGCACGGCCTGCAATGCGGCTTCTGCACGCCGGGGATGATGCTCGTCTCGGCCGCGCTCCTTCGCGAGAGCCCCAACCCGAGCGAGGAGGAGATCCGCTGGGCGATCTCCGGGAACGTGTGCCGGTGCACCGGCTACCAGAACATCGTCAAGGCCGTCCAGTGGGCGGCGCGCGCCAGGTCGGAGTCGAGGGAGGCGTGATGGCTACGCAGGAAGCACCGACCGGCTGGGTCGGCCGGAGCGTCAAGCGGAAGGAGGACGACCGCTTCGTCCAGGGCCGGGGGAACTACATCGACGACATCAAGCTGCCCCGCATGCTCCATATGGCGGTCTTGCGAAGCCCGTTCGCGCACGCCCGGATTCGGTCGATCGACACCGCCCGTGCGGAGGCTCTCCCGGGCGTCGTCGCGGTCGTCACCGGCGAGCTCCTCGCGCAGCACGAGCTTGCCTGGATGCCGACTCTCTCCGGCGACACGCAGGCCGTGCTCGCGACCGACAAGGTGCGGATGCAGGGACAAGAGGTGGCCTGCGTGATCGCCGAGGACGTCTACACGGCGCACGACGCGCTCGAGCTGATCGAGGTCGACTACGAGCCGCTGCCGCCCGTCACGACGCCGCAGGCGGCGCTCGCCGAGGGCGCGCCGCTCATCCGCGACGACAAGGAGGGGCAGACCGACAACCGGGTCTACCACTGGGAGGCGGGAGACCCGGAGGCGACCGAGCGCGCGTTCGCGCAGGCCGAGCGGGTCGTCTCGTTGAAGACGCACTATCCGCGCTCGCACCCCTCGCCGCTCGAGTGCTGCGGCTGCGTGGCCGACGTGAACCCGGCGACCGGCCAGGCGACGATCTACATGACCTCGCAGGCGCCGCACGCGCACCGGACCGTCTTCGCCCTCGTCGCCGGCCTCGCCGAGCACCAGATCCGCGTCGTCTCGCCCGACATCGGCGGCGGCTTCGGCAACAAGGTACCCGTCTACCCGGGGTACGTGGTCGCTACCGCGGCCTCGCTCCTCCTCGGCCGCCCGGTCAAGTGGATCGAGGACCGGACGGGGAACCTCATCTCGACCGGCTTCGCGCGGGACTTCCACATGGAGGGCGAGCTCGCGCTCTCGAGCGAGGGGAAGATGCTCGGCCTCCGCGTGCGGATGCTCTCCGATCAGGGCTACGCCTACGCGGACGCGCAGCCGACGAAGCTGAAGGCGGGCCTCTTCCACGTAGTCACCGGCTCCTACGACGTCCCCGCCGCGCACGTGATCGCTGACGGCGCGTACACGAACAAGGCGCCGGGCGGGGTCGCCTACCGCTGCTCGTTCCGCGTCACCGAGGCCTCGTTTTTCATCGAGCGCCTCGTGCAGGCGGCCGCGTACGAGTTCGGGATCGAGCCGGCCGAGCTTCGCCGCCGGAACTTCGTCCGGCCCGACCAGTTCCCGTACCGCTCGGCGACCGGGTTCGAGTACGACTCGGGCGACTACGAGCGGGCGCTCGACATCGCCCTCGAGAAGGCGGGGTACGAGGACCTGCGGGCCGAGCAGAAACGGCGCTTGGACGACGACGCGCCGAAGCTCGTCGGAATCGGCCTCGCGAGCTTCACCGAGGTGGTGGGAGCAGGGCCGAGCCGGGACTACGACATCCTCGGCCTGAAGATGTTCGACTCGGCCGAGCTGCGCGTCCACCCGACCGGGAAGGCGATCCTCAAGCTGGGCGTTCGGACGCAGGGCCAGGGCCACGAGACGACGTTCGCGCAGATCGTCGCGCACGAGCTCGGCCTCTCGCCCGACGACGTGCTCGTGCAGGAGGGCGATACCGACAACACGCCCTACGGCCTCGGCACGTACGCGTCCCGCTCCACCCCTGTGGCGGGGGCGGCGACCGCGGTCGTCGCGCGGAACGTGCGCGAGAAAGCGCGAAAGCTTGCCGCGCACCTGCTCGAGGTCGCGCCCGAGGACGTCGAGTGGGACGGCGGCAAGTTCCACGTGCGAGGCGCGCCCGAACGCGCGACGACGATGCCCGAGGTCGCCTTCGCGGCGTACACGAACCACCCGCAGGGGATGGAGGCGGGGCTCGAGGGCGTCCACTACTACGACCCCCCGAACATGACCTATCCGTTCGGGACGTACGTGGTCGCCGTCGAGGTCGACCGGCGCACGGGGGAGTGGAAGCCGATCAAGGTTGTAGCGGTCGACGATTGCGGCGTCCGGATCAACCCGATGATCGTCGAGGGCCAGATCATGGGCGGCCTCACCGAGGGCTACGCAATGGCCGCGATGGAGCTCATCACCTTCGACGACGAGGGGAACTGCATCGGTTCCAACTTCATCGACTACCTGCTTCCGACCGCCTGGGAGACGCCCCCCTTCGAGCTCTACGAGACCGTCACCCCCTCGCCGCACCATCCCCTCGGCTGCAAGGGAGTCGGCGAGTCGGCGACCGTCGGCTCGCCGGCGGCGTTTGTGAACGCCGTCGTCGACGCCCTCGCTCACGCCGGCGTCCGAAACCTCGAGATGCCGGTCGGCCCCGACAAGGTCTGGGAGGCGATGGTGGAGGCGGGAATCGCAAAGTGACGGTCGACGTCCTCGTCGAGGCGGGCCGGATGGCGGCGGCGGGCGAGCGCTTCGTGCTCGCGACCGTCGTCGACGTCCGCCGCCCCGCCTCGGCGCGGCCAGGCGACCGGGCGATCGTCCGTTCGGACGGGAGCTTGCTCGGCTGGGTCGGCGGTGCCTGCTCGGAGCCGATCGTCGTTCGCGAGGCGCTCCGGGCGCTCTCGGACGGCGAGCCGCGGGTCGTCCAGATCACGCCGC
>JALZGN010000321.1 GCA_030861005.1 Actinomycetota bacterium | reverse complement strand
GCGGCGGGGACGACCTCGCGCCGACGCGCGAAGCGAAGGACGCCGGAGCCGAGCGAGACGCCGCCGAGAATCAGCACGAGCCCGGCGACCGCGTTCGAGGTCAGCGGCTCGTCGAGAAGGAGCGTCCCGTAGAGGAGCGCTGTCAAGGGGACGAGGTAGGTGACGAGCGACGCGCGCGACGCGCCGTGCGCCGCGAGCATCCGATAGTAGAGGACGAGCGCGACCGCGGTGCCGAGGACGCTGAGTCCGAGGAGGGAGGCGATCGCCTTCCCGCTCGGGAGATCGTGCGGCGCTTGCCAGATCGCGAGCGGCGTCAGAAGCGCTGCCCCGGCAAGCGACGAGCCGACGACGATGACGAGCGGATTCGTCTCCGAAAACCGCGATTGCGCGAAGAGGTTCGCCGCCGCGTAGCAGAGCGAGGCGGCTACGACCGCCATCGTCGCCGCGACCGCCCACCAGCCTCCGTCCGGGTTGAACCCGGCGAGGACGGCAACGCCGGAGAAGCCGAGGACGATCCCGACGAGACGCAGTCCCGTGGCGCGCTCGCTCGGCTTGAACTTGAGCGCGAGGAGCACGACGAAGATCGGGACGGGGGCGTTCGCGATCGCGGCAATCCCGGAGTCGATGTGCTTCTCTCCCCACGCGATGAGCGTGAACGGCAGGGCGGCGTTCACGATCCCGAGCACGACGAGCCCGTAGGCGGCGGCGCGGAGATCGCGCGCCGCCGCTCGAGCGCCGTGCTGGACGAGGAGCACCGGGGCGAGCGTGAGCGCGGAGATGAGAAGCCGCGCGTGAATCATGGCGATCGGCTCGATCTCCTCGACGGCGACCTTGATGAACATGAAGGAGGCGCCCCAAATCCCGGCGACGAGCAGGAGCAGGGGGACGTAGCCGCGAGCCACCGCCGCACGCTAGCGATTCGCCCGCGCGCCGCGCGCGCGGGCTCCCAGCGGCGCGCTTCGACGAGCGCCGGTCGCTCCGTCAGGCGCAAATGCGGTCCGCGCCAGCCGTCCGGCGCGGACGGTAGCCTCGCCGTCTTGAGCCCGGTCGTGGCGACATCGCTTCACCGCGCGCTCGGCCTCACGGACGGAGAGTACGACCGCATTCGCGCGCTGCTCGAGCGGGAGCCGAACGATTTCGAGCTCGCGGTGTTCTCGCTCCTTTGGTCGGAGCACTGCGCGTACAAGCACTCCGCGCTCCTCCTCCGCCGCTTGCCGACGAAGGGGCGAGGGGTCCTCCAAGGGCCGGGCGAGAACGCGGGGGTCGTCGACGTCGGCTGCGGCGAGGCCGTCGCCTTCAAGGTCGAGAGCCACAATCACCCGTCGGCGGTGGAACCGTTCCAGGGCGCCGCGACCGGCGTGGGCGGAATCCTCCGCGACGTCGTCGCGATGGGAGCACGGCCGGTCGCGCTTCTCGACGGCCTGCGGTTCGGGTCTCCCGACTGGAAGTTCGGCCGCGCGGTCGGCGGCATCGCTCACTACGGAAACTGCGTCGGCGTCCCCACCGTGGGCGGCGACACGTTCTTCGACCCCGCGTATGCGGCGAACCCGCTCGTAAACGCGATGTGCGCCGGCGTCCTCCCAGCCGAGCGGGTGACGCGCGCCCGCGCGAGCGGCCCCGGAAACGCGATCGTCCTCTACGGCGCTGCGACGGGGCGGGATGGGATCGGCGGGGCGAGCATCCTGGCGAGCCAGGAGCTCTCCGACGAGGACGAGGACAAGCGGCCGAGCGTCCAGATCGGCGATCCCTTCACGGGCAAGAAGCTGATCGAGGCAAGCCTCGCGCTCGTTGAAGGCGGCCTCGTCGAGTCCCTCCAGGACCTCGGCGCCGCGGGACTCGCCTCCTCGCTCGCCGAGATGGCCGCTCGAGGCGGTGCGGGCGTCGACGTCGAGCTCGACCTGGTGCCGCTCCGCGAGCTCGACCTCGACCCCGTCGAGATCATGACGTCGGAGAGCCAGGAGCGGATGGTCGCGGTCGTCGCGCCCGAGCGCGTCACGGCCGTCGAGGCCGTCTGTCGGCGTTGGGAGCTCCCGGTCGCCGCGATCGGCGAGGTGACGGATACGGGCGAGCTCCGCGCCTTCTTCGGGGGCGAGCTCGTCGGTGCGATTCCCGCCCCGATCCTTACCGAGGGCGCGCCGCGCTATCGCGTTCGGGTGCGCGCCCGGGAGCTCGCGGCGCCGATCAACCGCGAGGCGATCCGCGCCGAGCCCCGCGACCTCCTCGCGCTCCTCGCGTCGCCGAACGTCCGTAGCCGCCGTCGCGTCTACGAGCGCTACGACCACCTGGTCGGGTCTCGCACCGTGCGTCGGCCAGGCCTCGACGCGGCCGTGTTGCGCCTTCGCCCGTCCCTTCGAGGGCTTGCCGTGTCGCTGGACGCGGCTGGGCGGGCCGCATTTCTCGACCCTCGGACGGGCGGCATGGTCGCCGTCCTCGAGGCGGCGCGAAACGTCGCCTGCGTAGGCGCGCGACCCGTCGCGATCACGAACTGCCTGAACTTTGGAAATCCTCAGAAGCCGGAGGTGGCGTGGGAGCTCGCCGAGGTGATCGAGGGGATGGCGGAGGTGTGCGAGGCGCTCGAGATCCCGGTCGTCTCCGGGAACGTCTCCCTCTACAACGAGACCGACGGGGAGGCGATCTTCCCGACCCCCGCGGTCGGCTGCATCGGGATCGTCGACGACGTGCGCGCCCTTCCCGGAAGGTGGAACGAGGGCGACGTGGTCCTCGTCGCGGGCGACCCCGAGCTCGCGCTCGATGGCTCCGAGTACCAGGCGCGCTTCCTCGGTGGCCTCGCCGGCCGCCCGCCGCGACCCAACCTCCGCGCCGAGGCAGCGCTCCTCTCCTTCCTCGCCGATGCGACCCCGCTCATAACGAGCGCGCACGACGCCTCCGAGGGAGGCCTCGCGGTCGCGCTCGCCGAGGCGGCTCTCGCGGCCGGTGTCGGCGCTGAGATCGACCTCGGCGACGACGCCGTCGCGTGGTTCGGCGAGGGTGGCGGGCAGGTCGTCGTCACGTGCCGCCGCGAGGACGTCACGCGGCTGGGCGGCGTGCCGCTCCGCCCGGTCGGCGTCGTTCGCGCCGGCGGGCTCTTCAGCGTGCCGCTGGAGGAGCTGCGGGCCGCGTACGAGGAGAGTACCGCCTGATGTGCGGCGTGCTCGCGATCCGCGCGCCCGGGCGCGACGTCGCGCGGCTCGCGTACTTCGGCCTCTTCGCGCTCCAGCACCGCGGCCAGGAGTCGGCCGGGATCGCGGTCTCCGACGGCGAGCGCGTCACGGCGCTCCGTGACATGGGGCTCGTGACCCAGGTGTTCTCGGAGCAGAAGCTGCGTGGCCTCCGCGGCCAGGCGGCGATCGCGCACTGCCGCTACTCGACGACCGGTGGTGCGCGCTGGGCGAACGCCCAGCCGATCGTTCACCACGGACCAGCACGCACGGTGGCGGTCGGCCACAACGGCAACGTCGTGAACGCCGGTTCGCTCCGCGAGGAGCTCATGTCCCGAGGCGTGAAGCTCCGGTCAACGTCCGATACGGAGGTGATCGCAGCCGTCCTCGCGCATGACATGCGCCCGCTCGAGAAGGCGGTTGCGGCCGCGATCGAGCGGCTGGAAGGGGCGTTTACGGTCGTCCTCCTGGCGGAGGGAAAGCTCGTCGGCTTCCGCGACCGGCACGGGATCCGCCCGCTCGTCGTCGGCGACCTCGACGGCGACGCTCTCCTCGCGTCGGAGACGTGTGCGCTCGACCTCCTCGGGGCCGAGCCCGTCCGCGACGTCGATCCTGGCGAGCTCGTCGTCATCGACGAGGACGGGCTGCGGTCGAGGCAGGTGGTGGAGGCGAGGGGCAAGGCGGCGCTCTGCATCTTCGAGTTCATCTACTTCGCGCGTCCCGACTCGAGACTGCGCGGCGTCGAGCTTCATGGCGCGCGCGTCCGCATGGGGGAGCAGCTCGCCGACGAGGCGCCCGTCGAGGCCGATGTCGTCATCCCGATCCCCGACTCGGGAACGCCCGCGGCGATCGGCTTCGCGCGCGCGAGCGGGATCCCCTTCAACGAAGGTCTGATCAAGAACCGCTACGTCGGCCGCACGTTCATCCAACCCGACCAGACGCTTCGCGAGCACGGAATCAAGACGAAGTTCAACCCGCTCACGGAAGTTTCGGGCCAGCGGATCGTCGTCGTCGACGACTCGATCGTGCGGGGAACGACAACGCGTCAGATCGTCGCCGCCCTTCTCGAGGAAGGCGCCTTGGAGGTGCACGTCCGCGTGTCGTCGCCGCCGATCGTCTCACCGTGTTTCTACGGAATCGACATGGCGACGGAGGGCGAGCTGATCGCGGCGGGTCGTACGATCGACGAGACCCGCCACGCAATCGGTGCCACGTCGCTCGCCTTCCTCTCGCTCGACGGCTTGCAGGCGGCGACCCGACGGCCCGAGACGACGTTCTGTCGCGCCTGCCTCACACGGCGCTACCCGACGCGCGTGCCAGAGGGGCTCGCGCTCGCCAAGCACCGCTTCGAGCTCGCTCGGTCGTGACTCCGAAACGGGTTGCGCTCCTCGCCGCTTTCGCGTTCGGGCTCGCGGCGCCAGCCCCGCTCGCCGCCTGCCTGCCGAGCAGCGAGGGCGCGGCCGATCCCCGCCCACTCGTGACAGTCGACCTGGCGGCGGCCGGCGACCTCCTGATCCACGGGCCGGTCGCGCGCGCCGGCCTTCGCCGCGGCCGCTACGACTTCCGCCCGCTCCTCGCCCCGATCGCCCCGATCATCCGCCGAGCGGACGTCGCTCTCTGCCATGTAGAGACGCCGGTCGGAGCCGGCGCACGATCGGGCTACCCGCTCTTCAACGCGCCCGGCGAGCTCGCCGCGGCGATCCACTGGGCCGGCTGGGACGCCTGCTCGACCGCGTCCAACCACTCGATTGACCGCGGCATGTGGGGGATCCGTGCGACGATCCACGCGCTGCACGAGGCGGGGGTCCGGACGACGGGCACCGCCCGATCGTCGGCCGAGGCGCGTCGGATCCTCGTCGTCACGGTGCGCGGGATCCGAATCGCGTTCCTCGCGTACACCTACGGCACGAACGGGCTCCCCCTCCCAGCGCCGTGGGCCGTGAACGTCCTGGGCGACCGAGTTCCTCGCGCGGCCCAACGGATCCTCGCGGAGGCACGGCGTGCACGCCGCCTCGGCGCTGACCTCGTCGTCGTGAACGTCCACTGGGGCCTCGAATACGTGCACGCGCCGACGGCCAGGCAGCGGCGGCTCGCACGCCGGGTCCTGCGCCCGCACGGCGTCGACCTGATCCTCGGACAGCACGCGCACGTCGTGCAGCCGATCGCGCGCGTGCACGGCCGCTTCGTCGTCTACGGCGAGGGCAACCTCCTCTCCGGACAAGGGCCCGACTGCTGCCCGCCCGCGTCGCAGGACGGCCTGATCGCGCTCGTTCGGGTCGGGACGGCGCGCGGCCGGGCGCGCGTCCGCCGCGTCGACTACGTCCCCACCCGCGTGCTCCATCCGGGCTACGTGGTCGTGCCCGTCTCGTACCGGGCGACGGCGCTCGCGCGGGCGGACGAGGGTGGAAGCGAGCTCGCCCGAGAGCTTCGCGCCTCCTATCGCAGGACTGTGCGCGTCGTCGGCCGGACGCGATTCACACGTCCGGTGCCGCCGCTCGGCCGGGCCCGATCCGCGTTAGCCTCTCGGCGTGCCGTCCGTCTCGCGCCTGACCATCGCGCCCGTTAAGGGACTCGCGCTCTCGCACCCCGAGGAGGTCGTCGTGACGCCGACGGGCGTGCCCGAGAACCGCCGCTTCTTCCTCGTCGACGAGCGGGGCAAGCTCGTCCGCGGCACGCGACCGTCACCGCTCTTCCAGGTGCGCGCGGAGACCGATGCCGACGGGAGCCGACTCTCGCTCGAGTTCGCGAACGGCCTCGTCCTCGACGAGCCCGTCCGGCTCGGCGCGCCCTGCGTGACCCCCTTCTGGGACCGCCCCGTCCGCGGGCACGTGGTCGAGGGGCCGTGGAGCGAGGCACTGTCCGAGCTTCTCGGGCAGCGGGTCGAGCTTCGGCGCGCCGACGAGCCCGGCGGCGGCTTCGACGACTCACCCGTCTCGCTCCTTTCGGACGCGTCGCTTGCCGAGCTCGCGCGGACTGCCGGCGAGGAGGAGGTCGACGGCCGCCGCTTCCGCATGCTCGTCCACCTGGCCGAGTGCGCCCCGCTCGAGGAGGAGTCGTGGATCGGCAGGCGCGTTCGGCTCGGCGACGCCGTCGTGCGAGTCACGAAGCCGGACGCGCGCTGTGCGATGACGGCGCGGAACCCGGACACGGGCGAGCGCGACTTCGACACGCTCGCGGCGATCCGCGATTACCGAGGCCTGCGAAACGGCAAGCACCTCGACCTCGGCGTCTATGCCGACGTCGAGGAGCCGGGCCGCGTCCGCCTCGGCGACCCGGTCGAGCCGTTAGACCGGCGGTGATCGAGGGCGTCCACCCGCTCCTCTACGCCCACGACGCGGACGCCGCCCGGGGCATCCGCGCAGGGCGCGAGAAGGGCCGCACCGCGATCGACTTCATGTGTTCGGAGCTGGAAGCGACCAAGCGCGAGCTCGAGGCGACGGGTGTCGAGTTCGTCGACCCCGTCACCGATGAGGGGTGGGGACTCCTCACGCGCTTTCGCGTGCCGGAGTTCGGCGAGGTCGGCCTCTACGAGCCGCGCCACCCGACGCCGCTTCCGACGTTCAGCTAGCGACCCGCTGGGCCGGCTCGACGTAGCGCTCCCACGCCTCGTCGAGAATCTGATGCAAAACGTCGAGGAACTCGTTCAGCTCCTCCCGCCCGGCCACGAGCGGGGGAGCGAACTGGGCAGCCGTCTCGCCGCGATCGTCGATACGCATGTAGACGCCGAGCTCACGCGCGCGCGGGACGAGGAAGTGCTTGCTGAGCTCCTCGCGCTCGCCCGGTGTGAACGTCTCCTTCGTCTCCTTGTCCTTGACGAGCTCGAGCGAGTAGAAGAAGCCGGTCCCTCGCACGTCGCCGACCATCGGGTGCTCGTCGCGGAGCGTCTCGAAGGCGGCTCGGAACTCGTCCTCGTGGCGTCGCACGTGCCCGATCAGGTCCTCGCGCTCGAAGATGCCGATGTTCGCGAGCGCAATTGCGCACGAGACGGGGTGGCCCCCGAAGGTAATCCCGTGGATGAACATGCTCGTCGGCTCCGCGAAGAACGGCTCGATCACCTTCTCGCTCGCGACCACGGCGCCGAGCGGCGCGTACGCGCTCGTGAGGCCCTTGGCCATGGTGATCATGTCCGGCTCGATCCCGTAGCGCGTCGTCGCGAACCAGTCGCCGACGCGGCCGAAGCCGGTGATCACCTCGTCGGCGACGAGCAGGACGCCGTGCTCGTTGCAGATGTCTCGGACCCGCTGGAAGTAACCGGGTGGCGGCGTGATCGACCCGGCCGAGTTCTGGACCGGGTCCATGATGACGGCGGCGACGGTGAGCGGATCCTCGTTTCGGATGATCGCGTCGACCTCGTCTGCGCATCGGAGCGTGCACTCCGGCTTCTCGGCGCAGTAGGGACACCGGTAGCGGTACGGAAGCGGCGCGCGGAGGCAGCCGGGGAGGAGCGGCTCGAACTGCGACCGGAGCGCTGGATGCCCGTTGATCGAGATCGCGCCCAGCGTCGTCCCGTGGTACGCGCTCCGGCGGGTCACGAACTTGTACCGCGTCGGCTCGCCGCGGAGGCGGTGGTACTGCCGCGCGATCTTGAGCGCCGCCTCGATCGCCTCGGACCCGCCAGAGACGAAGAAGACCCTGCCGACGTCGATCGGAACGAGCTCCGTCAGCTTCTCGACGAGCTCGAGTGCGGGGGGCGTGGCGTACCCGACCCAATTCGTGAAGAAGGGGAGCCGCTCGAGCTGGGCGCGCGCGGCCTCGGACATCTCGGGCCAGGGGCCGTACCCGATGTTGACCGCGTAGAGAGCGGCCAGCGAGTCGAGGTAGCGGTTGCCGTCGGTATCCCAGATGTGGCAGCCCTCGCCGCGTTCGATGACGATCGGCGCGTGGGCGGCCGGGGTGAAGTGGCGCCAGAGGCGATCGACGGCAGTCGCCACGCCGGCAACTGTATCGCGGCGGCGGGGTCCGCTACGGGTTCTCGAAGACCTTCCCGAGCTTCGCCAGGCCGCGCGAAAGCAGGTAGCCGATCGTGAGCGCGACTGCCCAGGTCCCGAACTCGCGCGCTCCGACGGCGTCGGAGATGAGGGCGACCATCCCGACGATGAAGAGCATGAGCACGTACAAGACGAGCTCGCTGGTCGGGGCCGGGAGCGGCGGGAGATTGCCCCCCGCGTACGGCCGCTCGTATTGCGAGGGAGGCGGAGGCGGTGTCGATTGCGTCGCCACGGCCCGTCCTTCGCGGTGCTGTCACGCATTCCTCTTTCGACTCAGGGCCGTCTGACCCCTGAAGCTACGATGCGCTCCGCCGGGTGCAGCTCTTCCACTACCACCTCGTCACGAGCAAGGTCCGGCTCGTCGAGGCACGCTACCTCGGCAAGCTCGGTTTCGAGCTCGTCGCTCGCTACGGTTGGGTGGGGGAGCACTCGCATTGGTTCCCGCCGGGGAAGTCGTGGGAGGAGCTCGAGGGGCTCGGCTTTCGCCTCCGGCTGGTCGAGCTCTCACGGGGTGCCGTCAACGTCGTTCTCCAGCCCGGGCACTGGGACGTTCCCCGGGTCGACCATCTCGGTGTCGCTCTCGACGAGGACGGATTCCTCGCGGCCCTGGAGCGGGCGTCCGATCTCGAGTTGAAGATCCAAGACCATCCGGGCAAGCGGACGTTCATCGCCACCGAAGTCGGCTACCGCTTGGAGGTGCACCCGCCGCGCGACTGGATCGACGAGACGCTGGCCCGGACCGACGAGCTCCGTCTCGCCGAGATGCACCTGCGCGCATCCGACCCGGAAGCGAAGGCCGACACGCTCGCGCAGATTTTCGAACTGGATCGGGAGGGGGCGGACGTGAGCGTCGGCGGCACGCTCGTCCGCTTTCTCCCTGATGGGCCCGAAGGGCGCCCCGAACTGGTCGGCGAGGTCCTGCGGTGACGACCGCCTACGAGGCGGCCGGGGTCTCGCTCGCGGCCGCGGACAGCGTCGTCTCACGGCTCCGCGCGGCGGCGGAGTCGACTCGAACCACATCCGTCGTCGGCGGCCTCGGCGGCTTCGCCGGCCTCTTCGCGCTCGACGACGAACGCCTCCTCGTCGCGTCGACCGACGGCGTCGGGACGAAGCTCGTCCTTGCCCGCACCGCCGGACGGCTTCACGACGCGGGCCGCGATCTCGCAGCCCATTGCATAAACGACGTTCTCACGACCGGCGCGGAGCCGCTCTTCTTCCTCGACTACGTCGCCGCCGGGCGGCTCGACCTCGGCGAGGTGGTTGAGCTCGTCGAAGGCGCAGCGTCGGTCTGCCGCGAGGCGGCGTGCGCGCTTCTCGGCGGCGAGACAGCCGAGATGCCAGGCGTCTACCAAGAGGGCGAGCTCGACTTCGCCGGGACGTGTGTGGGGATCGTGTCGCGAAGCTCGCTCGTCGACGGCTCGCGCGTCGAGCCGGGCGACGCCGTCGTCGGGCTCCCGTCTTCCGGGCTGCACGCGAACGGCTTCTCGCTCGTCCGGCGCCTCGTCGGAGACAGCCCGTTCGACGCCGACGTCCTGCTCGCGCCGACCCGGCTCTATCTCCGCGACGTTCGCAGCCTTTGCGAACGTTGCGACGTCCGGGCGCTCGCGCACGTGACCGGCGGCGGGATTGCGGGCAACCTCTCGCGCGTCCTCCCCCCCGGCCTCGCCGCCCGGATCGACCCGGAGGGGTGGGAGCGCCCAGCCGCGTTCGCGTGGCTCGACCGCCAGGGCGTCTCCGAGGACGAGCAACGCCGCGTGTTCAACCTCGGCATCGGCTACTGCGCGGTCGTCGCCGAGGCGGACGCGCAGCACGCAGGCTTCCCGGCGATCGGCCGAATCGATCGCGGAACCCACGGCGTGATCTTCGGCTGACCTATCCGTGGTGCGCAGGTTCCGTAGGACATTCGCGCTTCTCTCGGCCCAGACGGCGAGTCCGCTGCGCCGTCTTCGGCGCTACCCTGAACCGGTAGGGGGTAACTCGGGGGGGTCCCCTGGGGAAGAGAATCTCGCGCGCGCGATTAGCTCGCGGCGAGCGCCGTGATTGGCGTCCTCGTCTCCGGCGAGGGAACAAACCTCCAGGCGCTTCTCGACGCCGGCC
>JALZGN010000312.1 GCA_030861005.1 Actinomycetota bacterium | reverse complement strand
CGGCACGCGTCCAGCGCTTCCCGGGCGCGCTCGGTTCCTCCCCCCTCGGCGGCGATCCACGCCTCGCCTTCCTCGAGGAGCTGTCGCACCTCCGCGAGGAGCACGAGCCGCGAGCTGCCCGCCCTCTGCAGGCGCTCGATGCGCTCGAGCCGCTCGAGGACTCGTCTCGCCTCGTCCACCACGTCAGCGTAGGAGGGCGCCTCCCACGGAACGGAGACGAACCGTGCCGGCTCCGTCACGCGAACGCGCCTATAGCTCCGGGCGGCGGCGGCAGCGCCGCCGGTAGACGACGACCATCGTCGTCGTCCCCGTGAGGCCGATCGCGAGGGAGACCCAGTCGCGCTCGAGCCCGGAGACGAGCGCGAGGAGGACGCCGAGGAAGCCGGCGAGCCGGAAGGCGAGACACTGACGCACCGGCGCACGGCCGGTCCCCTCATCCGGTCGCGAAGACACGGCCGGCAAGCGAGTGGCCGCGCGGGCGAACGCCGAGCAAGACCTCGTCGAGCGAGGCGACGAGGCCCATGCGCGACTCGTGGAGGAGCGTCTCGACGAGCGCTCGCCGGACGGCCTCCTCGGCCCGCGAGCCCGGACCGTCCCCGTCGAGGAGCGCGTGAAGCGCGGTCGCGAGCTCCTCCCGCTCGCGCCCGTTCTCGCCGAGGAGGACGGCGGCTCGCATCGCCGCCGCCCACGGCCCCTCGTCGCAGCCGAGGAGCGAGTCGAGCGCCTCGCGAAGCTCGTCGGCGCGGAAGGGGCCCTCGTGGAAGAGGGCGAGCTCCCAACGGTCGAGCGCCTCGAGCACGTCCGCGTCGGCGCCGCGCGCGAGCCGCTCCTGCAGTTCGGCGACGAGCCGGGCGCGAAAGGGATCGAGGCGCGTCGCCTCGCCCGGCGGCAGCTGCGCCGCCACGGCCGGGACCGGGCGAATGCCGTACGGCCTCCAGTCGAGGCGCTCGAAGAGCACGGGGCCGGCGGCGATCGCCCCCGGGGTCGCGAGGCGAAGGGCCGTGATCACCCGCCCGATCTCGCCGGGTGTGTCGGGAACGAGCGGCGTCGTCGCTTCCAGCTCCGCCTCGACCTCGACGACGAGCGTCCGGTCGACCTCGCGGCCGTAGTCGCGTGGGAGGAGGCGGTTCGCCTCGGGCCACGCCGCCACAAGCTCGCGGCCGACCGCGGGACGAACCCGGACGCCCCGCGCGAGCTCGATCGTCCCTCCCGCCGTCAGCCCGACGAGCGGGGCGAGAGCGGCGTACGCGCGCGTCGCGCCGAAGAGCGAGCGCTCGAGCTCGGCGTATGCGCGCTCGAAGGCCGCGTCGTCCCAGTCGAAGCCGCCGCATGCTTCCGCCGTTCGCACGAGGAGCGGGATGAGGATCGTGTGACGAAGCGCGTCGTCTTCGCCCGTCCGTTCGCCCGCGTGTCCGCGCGCGAAGATGCCGGCCGCCGGCTCGTCCTTGAGAGCGGCGAGCGCGGCGACGCCGTCCTCGCGGCGGGCGAGGCGTTCGCCGCGCGCTTCTACGAAGGCGCCGAGCAGAGGCCGGTACTCGTAGAGCGTCGGCCGGCCGGGTGCGGCATGCTCGTCGAGAGCGACCGGCAGGTCGGCGCCCGCCTCGAGCTCCGCCCCGAGCTCGAAGAAGGCGCCGAGCGCGAACGCGCGCAGGGCGCGAAGGAGAGACGGCGAGCGAGGGGCGTGCGCGGCCACGGCGCACGGTACGCCTCCGCTGCGCGCGTTCCTGCTTCTGCACCGCGGTCGCGCTACGACCGCGGCGGGCTCGGGGGCGAGGATCCGCCGGCCGCCGGGAACCTCGTCCGCCCGGAGGCGCGATCGGGCGGCGCCGGCTGGCACGCGGGACACCAGTAGGCGGTGCGCGCGGCGTCTCCCTGCCGTCTCGCGACGATCGGCGTCCGGCAGCGAGGACACGGCCGCCCCGCCTTCCCGTAGACGAGGCGCCCGCGCCGGCCGGTGTGCATCGCGGCCGACGTCTCCACGAGGACCCGCCGGAGCGCCTCGTCCGGGAGCTCGGCGAGGCGCGTCCACGGCGAAACCCGCGCGAGAAAGAGCCCTTCTGCCCTCCACATGTTCCCGATCCCGGCGACGAGCCGTTGGTCGAGGAGCGCCTCGCCGATCTCGCGCCGAGGGTCGCTCGAGCGCAGGCGGGCCATCATCCCGTCGACGTCTGGCGGGTCGTGCATCACGTCGGGCCCGAGCCGGCCGATTCGCGCAAGTAACAGTCTGTTACTAGTGCCGTTCCCGGCGATCTCGAGGGTCGCGCCGCCGCGGAGGACCGCCCGGCGATCGCCGGCCCGGAGCACGAGCCACGGCCTCCCGGCGAGAGGCTCGCTGGCGGGGCCGACGTGCCAGCGGCCTCGCATGCCGAGGTGGCTGCGGAGGAGAATTCCTCCCTCGAAGGTGAGGAGGAGGTTCTTGCCCACCGCCTCGACGCGCTCGAGGTGGCGTCCGTCGACGGCTTCCGCGACGCCGAGGACGCGCGCCCGCGGGTGATCGGCCGTGGCAACGACGACCTGGCCGACGAGCGGCTGGAGGCGCGCGGCCGCGCGGTGGAGGCTGTCGCCCTCGGGCATCGGGCGAGCGTAGCTTGCGCTACGTTCGAAGGACGGCGCGCCGGGGCCCGGCAAGAAAGCCGGCGTCGAGGAGGAGGGGCATCGCTCGAGACTCGGCGACGGGCTCCCCGTCGAACCGCTCGACCGCGAGCCGCTTCACCCCGGCACGGCGCGCATGCTCGACGAGCGCCGCTAGCGCAGGACGAAGCCACGCGTCGTCCGGCTCGCGGAGCGGGGCGAGCGAGCGACCGCCGCGTTCGACGAAGAGGGCGGCCTCTCCACCGGCCAGGACGACCTGCGCCCCCACCACCCTGGCCGCCCTCGCGCCCGCCCGTCTCGGCCACGGAAGCGCGGCTCCGTACGGCTGCGCCGGATCGGCGGCCGCGAGGACGAGCGGCGCATCCGGCTCGTCGTCTCCCCGCAGCCGTTCGACGGCGCCCGGAACGGCGAACTGGGCGCCACCGAGCCCCTCGACGAAGTAGCCGCGTCGGCAGATCCCGAGCGTCTCGAGCTTTCGAAGCTCCTGGTAGACACGTCCGTAGCCGCCGGGAACCCCTTCGGCGCGAACGCCGTCGCGGGTCACGATCCCCTGTCGCTCGAGCAGGAGCTCGGCCACGGCGCGGGGATCCGGGTCGCCCGGAAAGAGGCGCTCCGTCGTCGACCAGCGGCCCTGCGTCGCGGTTATCGCGTTCGCACGCCGTCGCGAGAAGCGGCGGGGCCGTCGCTCCGTTCGCGCCGCATGGAAGCGCCGGCTCGCGCGAAGCGGCTGCCAGGCGTCGTTCGTGACCTCGCCGGCCCACACGAGATCCCAGAGCGCAGGCAGCACCTCCTCCGCCTCGAAGCGCGACTCCTGGAGGAGGTCGAACCAGAAGAGCGCTCCGCGGGCGAGCGCGGCGCGGAGCACGTCGTACACCTGGCCCTCGGGCGGCGGGAGCGCCCCCGGCCGACCGAGTGCGGGCGCGTCCTCGCGGAAGAAGAGCGCGACTCGGTCGAGGCCCGCGCCGACCCAGACGACCTCGCCGGACGCGCAGAGCTGGTCGAGCTGAGCCGGCTGGTAGCCGGGGACGCGCCGCGGTAGCACGTCCGTTTCCCAGAGCGCGACCGGAAGCGAAAGTCCCTGGAGCGGGACGAGGGCCTCTCGGAGCGTCGCCCGCCGATCGACGCCCTGCCAAGCGGGGAGGAAGCGCGCAAGCGCGCGCTGGTCGACCGGCTCGACCTGCTTGCGGAGCCGGGCAAGGCTGGCCCGCCGGAGGCGGCGAAGGACGTCGGGGTCGCACCATTCGCGCTCCGCGCCCGCCGGCCGAAGCTCGCCGCGCACGAGCCGTCCCTCGCGCTCGAGCGTCGCGAGCTCCTCCTCGACCCGCTCGCGTTCGAGGCCGAAGCGCTCCGCTGCCTCGAGCGTCGTAAAGGGCCCGCGCCCCCGCGCGTAGCGGACGAGCAGCGAGGCGAGCGGGGCTTCGCCTGGCTCGAGGAAGGTTGCGGGGAGGCCGGCCGGCGGCATTGCGCCGACGGCGTCTCGGTAGCGGCCCGCGTCCTCGGCCGCGATCAGCCGCTCCTCGCCCCCGACGCGGACGCGGACGGCGCGGCGCTCGCCCTCGAGCGACGCGGCCAGCGCGTCGTCGAACTCCTGGATGCGAAGGTCGCCTCGCCGCAACAGGAGGTCGTGGAGCTCGTCGGGGCTGCGTGGCCGAGTCCGAAGCTGCTCCTCCACCTCCTCGATCGCCTCGGGATCGAGGAGGTCCCTGAGCTCCTCCTGCCCGAGAAGCTCCTTGAGCAGTTCGCGATCGAGCGCGAGGGCCTGAGCGCGCCGCTCGGCGAGCGGCGTGTCGTCCTCGTACATGTACGTGGCGACGTAGTCGAAGAGGAGGGACGTCGCGTAGGGTGAGGCGGTCGGCGTCTCGACGGAGACGAGGTCGACCCGGCGCGCCTGGAGATCGGCGAGGAGCCGTCGAAGCGACGGGAGGTCGAACACGTCTTTCAGGACTTCCCGATATGTCTCGAGGACGACCGGGAAGTCGGCGTACCGGCGCGCCACCTGGAGGAGGGACTGCGCCTTCAGGCGCTGCTGCCAGAGCGGCGTCCGCTCGCCCGGGCGCCGGCGGGGGATGAGGAGTGCCCGGGCCGCGTTCTCGCGGAAGCGGGCCCCGAAAAGCGCCGCGCCGCCGAGCTCCGTGACGACGAGATCCTCGAGCTCGCCCGGATCGACGAGGAGCTCGTCGACGGGTGGCGGGCTCTCCGCGTCGGGGAGATGGAGCGCGATCCCGTCGTCCGACCAGATCGAGCTCGCCTCGAGGCCGAGCGAGTCCCGGAGGCGCGCCGCGAGCGCGAGCGACCACGGCGCGTGGACGCGGGCGCCGAAGGGGGTGAGGACGCACACGCGCCAGTCGCCGATCTCATCGCGGAAGCGCTCGACGACGACCGTGCGGTCGGACGGGAGCGCCCCCGTCGCCGCCTCCTGCTCGCGGAGGAACGTGAGGAGCTGCCGGGCGGCGCGCTCGTCGAGCGCGTGATCGGCCCGGAGGCGCGCGACCGCGCGCTCGTCATCGAGTCCGGCGATCTCGCGCGCCGTCTTCCCGATCGCCTCTCCCAGCTCGTAGGGGCGCCCTACTCCCTCGCCTTTCCAGAACGGCACGGCGCCCGGGATTCCCGGCGCCGGCGAGACGAGGACGCGGTCGCGGGTGATCTCCTCGATCCGCCACGTGGAGGCGCCGAGGAGGAACGTCTGCCCCGCCCTCGCCTCGTAGACCATCTCCTCATCGAGCTCGCCGACTCGTCCGCCTCCGTCCGCGAGGTAGACCCCGAAGACGCCGCGGTCGGGAATCGTCCCCGCGTTCGTGACCGCCAGGCGGCGCGCCCCCTCGCGTCCGCGAACGAGTCCGCGGACGCGATCCCATGTGATGCGCGGCCGCAGCTCGGCGAACTCCTCCGAGGGGTAGCGGCCGGCCAGCATGTCGAGCACGTTCTCGAGCTGCTGGCGCGAGAGGTCGCGGAACGGGTAGGCCCCGCGCACGAGCTCGGCCAGCTCGTCGACCGAGATCTCGTCCTGCGCGGAGACCGCGACGATCTGCTGCGCGAGGACGTCCAGCGGGTTCCGCGGGATGCACGTCTCCTCGATCAGCCCGGCCTGCATCCGCCCTGCGACGACGGCGCACTCGAGGAGGTCGGCACGGTACTTTGGGAAGATCCGGCCCTTCGACGGCTCGCCGAGCCGGTGTCCGGCGCGGCCGACGCGCTGAAGGCCGGCGGCGACCGACTTCGGCGACTCGACCTGCACGACGAGGTCGACGGCGCCCATGTCGATGCCGAGCTCGAGCGACGACGTCGCGACGAGACAGGGGACGGCGCCGCGCTTCAGGAGGTCCTCGACCTCGAGCCGCTGCTCGCGCGAGAGCGAGCCGTGGTGAGCGCGCGCGACCTCCTGCTCGGCGAGCTCGTTCAGGCGAAGCGAAAGCCGCTCGGCCAGCCGGCGGTTGTTGACGAAGACGATCGTCGAACGGTGGTTCTGGACGAGCTCGAGGAGCCTCGGGTAGATCGAGGGCCAGATCGATCGCCCTCCTCCCTCGATCGGGTCGCCGGCGCCGTTCGATCCCGGCTCTCGCATATCCTCGAGCGGGACGACGACCTCGAGATCGAGCTCCTTCGCGCGTCCCGCGTCGACGAGCTCGATCGGGCGGCCGCCCGACACGAAGCGGCCGATCTCCGCGAGCGGTCGCTGAGTCGCCGAGAGAGCGATGCGCTGCGCCGGTCGATCGAGCAGGCGGTCGAGACGTTCGAGGCTCAGGGCGAGATGGGCTCCGCGCTTGCTGCCTGCGACGGCGTGCACCTCGTCGACGATCAGGAATCGAACCGTCGGAAGGATTTCGCGAGCGCCCGACGTCAGAAGGAGGAAGAGCGACTCGGGCGTCGTGATCAGGATGTCGGGCGGATCGCGCCGCATCTGTGCCCGCTCCTTCGGCGGCGTGTCCCCGGTTCGGACGCCGACCGAGAGGCGCGATCCAATCCCTGCGAGCGGCCCGCGAAGGTTCCTCTCGACGTCGTAGTTCAGCGCCTTGAGTGGGCTTACGTAGAGGACCTGGGTCCCTACACCGGGCTGCGCCTGGTCGAGCGCCCAAAGGAACGCGGCAAGGGTCTTGCCCGACCCCGTGGGCGCCTGGATCAGCGTGTGTGCTCCGGACGAGATCGCCCGCCACCCGTGCTCCTGCGCGGGCGTCGGCGCCTCGAACGTCCGCTCGAACCAGCCGCGGACAGCAGGGCTGAAGGGAGCAAGAGGATCCACGAGCGGAGGCTACCCGCCGCGATACGCCGTCCCGGGCCTACGCGACGGCCAGCGCTGACGCGCGCAGCTCGCGAACCATCGCGCGAGCGATCACGAGCCGCTGGATCTCGTTCGTCCCCTCGTAGATCTGGGTGATCTTCGCGTCGCGCATCATCCGCTCGACCGGGTACTCCTTCATGTAGCCGTAGCCACCGAGCACCTGGACGGCGTCCGTCGTGACCTCCATCGCGACATCGGAGCAGTAGAGCTTCGCCTGCGCCGAGGCCTTCGTGAGCTCGGGCCCGTCGACGCCCTCGTCGGCCATCTGGCCGAAGCGGTAGAGGAGCCCCCGCGCCGCCTCGCACTTCGTCTCCATGTCCGCGAGCTTCGCCGCGACGAGCTCGTGCTCGGCGATCGGCCTCCCCATCGTCTCGCGGCCCTTCGCGTACTCGAGCGCGTAGTCCGTCGCGCCCTGGGCGATCCCGAGCGCTTGGGCGGCGATCCCTGGTCGAGAACGGTCGAGGACGCGCATGGCGATCTTGAACCCCTCTCCCTCCTCGCCGACCAGGTTCACCTCCGGGACGCGGCACTCGTCGAAGAAGACCTCCCCGGTCGTCGAGCCCTTGATCCCCATCTTCGGCTCGATCCGACCGATCTCGAGCCCGGGAGCATCGGCCTCGACGAGGAAGCAGGAGATGCCGGCGTGGCCCGCGGCCGCGTCCGTCTTGGCGAAGGCGGTGTAGAGGCCCGCGACGCCGGCGTTCGTAATGAAGCGCTTGCCCCCGTTCAGGACGTAGTCGCCGCCGTCACGCCGCGCGGTCGTTCGCATCGCCGCCGAGTCGGATCCCGAGCCTGGCTCGGTGAGCGCGTACGCGGCGAGCCACTCGCCGCTCGCGAGACGCGGGAGGTAGCGCTCCTTCTGCTCCTCCCTCCCGGAAAGCTTCACCGCGAGCGCGCCGAGCTCCTGGACGGCGAGGACGAGACCCGTCGTCGCGCATGCCTTCGAGAGCTCCTCGATCGCGACGAGGAGCATGAGCGTGCCTGTGCCCGTCCCGCCGTAGCGCTCCTCGAACGGGAGCGCGAGGAGCTCGTGCTCGCGAAGGAGCTCGACCATGTCCCACGGGAACTCCCCCGTCTCGTCGATCTCGGCGGCGCGGGGGGCTATCCGCTCGCGCGCGAGCGTGCGAACCAGGTCACGGATTTCACGCTGCTCCTCCGAGAGGACGTCGTACGACATGGCGCCGATTCTAGGGCGGTCAGCGCCAGCCGAGGTCGGCCGCGCGGATGGGGAGCCGGATGAGGCTCACGGCACGGGTTCCGGTCTCGAAGAGGTAGACGGCGTCCCGCCGGGCCATCGCGGTCCACGTCTCGTCCGGCGACCAGGCGACCGCGTGAGCCCCGCTCAACCCGTCCGGCTGCAGCCTTCCCTCAGTGTCGACGATCACGAGTCCACGGCCGCCGATCGCCGCCGCCGCGTAGGTGCGGTACGGGCTGACGCGAAGGCGCTCCAGGCTCCCGTACGCGAACGGCGGCGCGCCGACGAGCCGCCTACGCCGGAAGACAGCGAGGATCGACCCCCGGCCCGCCTGATCGCGGACGATCGCGGCGTACCGGTTCCGATCGAACCAGACGGCCTCCGTCACGACGGGCCGCGGGAGGCCCCACGCGTTCCGGCCGAGCGCGCGCAGGAGGGCCAGGCCTGAGAGGACGGCCCTGCCCTCGCCCAAATCCTCCCAGCCCCCGCTTCCCGGGCGGCGCCCGGCCGGGGGGAGGAGTCGCGGGCCGTTCGGCCCGCATGATCGCCGCTCGGACGGCTCGACCTTCGCGAGCGTCGGGAGTCGGAACGCGTGGGTGCGACACCGTGCGTCGATCCAGACGAGGGTGCCCCGGATGCCGTGGTCGGCGAGCTCGGCCGCCGCCGCCCGGCGCCACGACGACGGTTCCGCGACGCGCTCGCCCGCGGCGTCGTCCCGCGGAACGCGGCGCGCGCCGTCGTCCCCTCGCTCGAGCGCGTCCACCGCCGCCGTGAGGCCGAGGGCGACGATCCCGGCGACGAGAACCCACGTGCTCACGCGCCCCATCTCCGTCACGCTTGATAGCACGAACCGCGGGAAAGACCCGGGGAGAGGAAAGGAGGCGAGATGCCGAAGAAGGAGAGCGAGCTTCCGAGCACGCTGAAGCGCTCGCCGAAGAAGGCGCAGCGGACGTTCATCAAGGCGCACGCCAGCGCCGAGGAGAGCTACGACGGCGACGAGGAGCGCGCGCACCGCACCGCGTACGCCGCGCTCAAACACTCGTTCGAGAAGGTCGGCGACCACTGGGAGCAGAAGGACGAGAAGGGTCCGTCCGACTCGCAGGCCGCGAAGGGCGGCAAGGAAGCGCGTGCCGGGCGCGGCGAGACGTTCCGAGGAATCGACGTCGAGGGGAACACGAAGGCGGAGCTCTACGAGCGGGCGAAGAAAGCGGGCGTCAAGGGGCGCTCCCGGATGTCGAAGACCGAGCTTGCGCGCGCGCTCGCCCGAAAGGGCGGCTAGCGCGCGCAGCACCATCCGCGCAGTTGAGCGGGGGACGCGCGGGAGCCGCCACCGCCGGGGTCGAACTCGCGCCCGATGTTCGAGACCGCGACGATTCGTCGCACGCGCGGCATCCGGAGAAAGAGCCATTGGTCGGCGCTCGGCCACGTGACGAGGAGCCACCGGGCGTCGGGCGACCACTCGAGGTCGCCGAACGCTCCTCCTCCCGAGAAGACCTCGCGCGAGAAGCGGCCGTCGTAGACGAAGACGCGGCTTTCGCCTCTCCCCCGCCCGGCGACCGCGTAGGCGAGCGCGCGTCCTCGCGGCGCGAACGCCGCGGTCACGATCGGAAGCGGGGCCCAAAGGTCGAGCCGGCGCTCGCCGGGCGCGCGGAAGGTGCGCAGCCGTCGGCGGGTCACGACGAGGAGCTCCGTCCCGTCGCCCGACCACTCGAGGGTGAGCACGGGCGGGCCTCGGCGCGTCCGCCAGAGCTCCCGGCGGGTGTCCACGTCGACCACCCGGACGGCGCCCCTCGACGTCGCGTACGCGAGGACGTTCGTCGCGGCGTCGGGTTTCCAGGCCCAGGCGCCGGGCGCGGCCGACCGTGCGAGGCGGCGGTCGGGCTCGCCGTCCCCGTTGACGACGTGGAGGGTCGGCCCGACCCCGTACGCGATCCGATACCCGCTCGGCGACCAGCGAGGCGCGCTCACGCGCGGAGGGCGCGTCAGCGTCCAGCGGACCTCGCCCGTGGGCGTCGCCGCGACCAGACGCGCGCCGCGGGCGAGGAC
>JALZGN010000285.1 GCA_030861005.1 Actinomycetota bacterium | reverse complement strand
GCTACACGGCCGGGAAGATGCGGCGCTACCGCATCCGCATCTTCCTCGGCGATCGGGTCAAGATCGAGCTCTCCCCGTACGACCTCGAGCGCGGCCGGATCGTCTACCGCTACCGGTGAGCGCGGCGACCGTGCCGTTCGAAGGGGGGCTGCGCCGGCGGTGAGGCGAATTGGAAATTCACGTTTGACCGTTCCGCTCCGCTTCTCGTGACTGCCGTCGTTCGTGGCCGTACGCGAGCCTGCCGAAGCGCGGGCTTGCCTTCGCGCGGCCCGCGCGCGGCGAGCGGGGAAGCCGACTCCGCGCCCGTCCCGGCACCCGACTGGCCCGCGGTCGAGCAGGTCCTGGCGAGCCTTGCCGACACGCGTGTCTTCTTCCCGACCGCGACGTCCGGATCGAATTGGATCTCGAGCTACGAGCCGGGAAAGCGGCTGCGCCTCGAGACGGACGAGAGGTCGAAGTGGATCCACATCGAGCACCTCAAGGGGTGCTGGGAGACGTTCGAGCGTCTGCGCCGGATCCGCCGGGCGGACGTTCTCGAGCCGGGTCGTTGCTCCGCGTTCGTGATGGCGCTCTTCGCGCGCGTCCCCGGTGTGCGGGAGGAGAGGACGGACGAGCCGTCTCTTCTTCTTCTCAACGGAACTGATGCCCAGGGCGACGGGTAGGACGATCGCCTGCGCGTCCGACGTCGACTTCAGAACAGGCGAAGCCTCGGCGACGAGTCCGGCGCGTCTCGCTCCGAGTGCACCTCGTTCCTCCACGTCTTCGGAGGCGGCGTGGACGACGGGCAGACGCCTCGCTCGGCTGACAGCGAGCCGACGAGAGCGAGCCGGGCAGGCACCCAGCCGCTCCGAGCGGTCATCAGGCTCGCACGTGGACGCCGCGCGCGTGTGGCCGTGTCCATCAGCTCGGCAGTGCTCGCAGGCATCGCGCTCGTTCTCGCCGTCCGGTACTTCGTCGTGTCCGGCTGGCCGCTCGACGGCGGACATCCTTTCGTGCTTGCCGCGGTCGGCGCCCTGTTCGTTCTCGCATACGGCTTGAAGGCGCTTGGGTGGGGCCGCCTCTTCGCCCCGCAAGAACGCCCGCGACCGCTCGCGCTTGCGGCAGCGGGAGGCGGGGCCTCGATCATGGGCCTCGCGATGCCCGGCCGCTTCGACGAGGTGATCAGGATCGCGATCGTTCGCCGCTACCCGGTGTGCCCCGTTGGTGTCGCGCCCCTCTGCTTGTCGCTTGTGACGCTCGGCCTGCTCGACGCCGTCGCGCTCTCGCCGCTCGCGACGGCGTCGGCCACCTTCCCGGGTCTCTCGCTGCCGGTGCGAGCCGGCTTCGCACTCGTCGGCGCCGGCGGTCTCGCCGCCGCCGCGATCGTCGTCCTGCTACCTCGGCTCACTGCGAGCGCTCGACTCGTCCGGCTCCGGCTCGTTCGATGGCTCGCCCCGCGAGCGACGCCGTTTCGTCCCGCCTCGCGCGCCTGGGCCCTGATCCTGGCGTCCTGGCTCGTGCGCGTTCTCGCGCTCGTGCTCCTGCTCGAGACGCTCGGACTGGGATTCTCGATCCCGCTCGCGGTCATGTTCGTGTGCGCGGGCGCCGCCTCGGCGGCGATTCCCTTCGGCCTCGCCGGCGCGACGACGCAGGTCGGGGCAGGGGCGACGCTGCTCGCCGTCTCCGGCGTCGAAGCGTCTCGTGCCGTCGGGTTCGCGCTGGCCGCTCAGGCGCTCATCGTCCTTGCCGGGGCTGCCGTCCTCCTGTTCGCCGTCGCGTGGCAAACCACGCTCCGTCTCGTCAGGTCGGCACCAGGCGTTTCCTGAGGAATCGTGGCGCCGCGTCGGTGGCGTCCCCCGCCCGCTGGCTGCGATCCTTTCCGAGAACAGTACGCGAGAGGAAGAGGCGGAAACCGAACGCGACGCGGATCGCCTCGCGCGATTCCGGCTCCGCGGGCGGGATCTTGTCGGCGAGTATGCTCGTCGCGATGGCACGCGTCCTCGGCGACGCCATGTCGACCGATCTTCTCGTCGTGGCGCGTGAGGAGACCCTCGGCGAAGCGGCACAAAAGATGAGCGCTCGCGGCGTCGGCGCCGCCCTCGTCATGCACGCCGGCCGACTCGTCGGGATTCTGACCGAGCGTGACCTGCTGAACGCGATCGCAAGCCGCGTGGACGCAAGCGACGCGCTCGTTCGCGAATGGATGACGGAGCGCCCAGTGACGGCGTCGAAGGCGACGCCGATCGGACGAGCCGCGAGGATCATGGTGGCGCAAGGCTTTCGGCACCTCCCGGTCGTCGACGGTGAGCGCGCCGTCGGGATCGTCAGCCTGCGCGACGTCGTCCGCGCGACTGCGCGTATCTATCCGGAATACGAGGACGACGACTAGGACGAGGCGTTAGCGGGCGGAACCCGCGCTCGCGCAACGATGGCGACAGCCGGCCACCGCCGGGCCAGACGCGTCTTCCTATCGCTGCCCCTGATCCGTGAGCGTTTCCGCTGCATCGCTCAGCCGCTCGAACTCGACGGCGCTTCCTCGCGGAGCGTCTCTCTCCAGCTCCGCACCTCTCACCTCGACGATGAAGCTCTTTTGCACCCAGCTGCCGTCGTCGGTCGGGATCCAGTCGTCGAGCCGCGCGAGCGCGTTCGCGAGCGATCCCGTGTGACCGGGCAGGGAGACCGTCCGTCGTTCCCCGCCTACGAGCACGACCTCGACCACGATCGCCATGCGCTCACGATGCTACTCGACCGGTCGCCGTCGCCACTTCATCGCGGCAGCGATCGCGTCCGGGCCCACTCGCCACACCTCCCGGCCGCGCCGCCAAAGGGCGGGTCGTTCTCCCGCCGCCCCACGAGATGGATAGGCTCCGCTGTCGCGGTTCGTACAGGGAACGTCCAGCGAACGGCAGCTATGGCGAAGCGGAAGACACAGGGTCAGCTACTCGATAAGTGGGTGGCGGACGTTCGAAGATTGGCCAAGGGTAGAAGGCCGCGCCTGCCAGGCGAGAAGAGGCGCCGCTCCCGCTTCCTGCGGCCGTTTCGCGAACGGTTTCGCTGAGCGTCGACATCCGCTTTCGGCCGCTGATCTGGCCCGTCACTGTGTCACGGTGTCGCCATGGCGATGGGCCACCTTCCACTCGCCGCCCTCGCGGCGGTACACCTGGGTGGCCCGGAGGGTGTAGCTGCGCGGCTGACCGTCGACGGAGGCCGAAGTGTGCTCAAGTCCGGCGGTATAGGCCATGTCGCCCACCACGTCATACGCCTGCAGCTCGAACGTGTACGACGTGCAGTCGGAGATACTCCTCCCGAGGGCAGAGAAGAGCTCGCCCAGCTCACGCTGTCCATGGGCGTTGCGCCACGCACCCAGCACGCTCACGGGCTCGTTCAGCGCGGTCTTGAGCCCTCGGTCATGCCATCAGTATGCACCCCGGTCCAGCGCCTCCCCCTACCCGTGACCCTGGATCTGGCACGCAGCATGCTCGCGGTACCGCTGCCTCGCACGGGCTGGCGTCGCCCCCGGAGGACGAGATGCGCCGGCGGAAGATGCACAGGGCGCGCTACGCGGCCCGGACCGAGTTCTACCTCGCGACCGGCGATATCCGCGCGACGGAACAGCTGCTACGGCCGTGAGGACGTCGCGACGACTGCGAACATCTACGTGAAGCCGAACGAGGCGAGCCTCGAGCGGAAGCTTCGAGACGTCTACGAGGGTGCGGACAACTAGACCGCCCGCCCCCCGATTCTCGAACTATTCCCCCCGCCAAAACGCTATTTGCAGGAGAAGTGGAGGCGGCGGGAATCGAACCGCGCAACGTTCCGCTCGCCCGTGCCGCTTATCGCAACACGTGTTCGACCGACTTCTGTACGTCCTTGATCAGGACCATGAGGTGCAGGGGATCAGTCGGCGACTCCTCGAATCCGTATTTCTCGTACCAGGCCTTCGCGTGGCGCTTACCGTGGACAAGCACGACGCGAATCCCGAGTGAGTCTGCGGCTGCGAGCGACCGCAGGAGCGCATCCTGCAGGAGCGAGCGTCCTAGCCCGGCTCCCTGGTGATCCTGGTCGACGGCCAACCGTGCCAGCAATACCGCTGGTACAGGACGGGAGGACGGCTTCTCCTTCATCGCGCGCTTGGTCGCGTCCTCGGGTTCTACTTGGGCTGCGGCAAGCGCGTAGTACGCGACGACGACCGGGCTCTCGTCCGTGGTCACAACGAACACCGCTGAGGTCCCGCCTGCGTCCGCATTCCGCGCGTATTTCTTGAGCCACTCGTCCAGTGCGGGCTCACCACACTCGAAGTCGTCGACGTCGTGCCGGCGCGAGATCCGCTCCGGACGCCGATAGCCCACGCTGTTACTCGAAGACGGTTGGCTTCGAGAAGAGCTTGGTTAGACCTGGATTCTCCTGCGGCGGACGCTCGACGACTTCGATGAAGCGATTCCAATCATCGTCGTCGAGAACGAACCGCGTTCGGTCACCTAGGACGCGGTCAGCCTCGACGACCGCGGCCCCAACGACGAAGTCCGTAAGGGTGCGATGCGAAACGCGAGCCGCTCGACGCACAAACTCGTCTTCGACCGGCGCCACCCGAAACTCCCATCGATCTCGTGGGTGTGCTGCCGATGCCATAGTCGCCACTGTACGGACAATGTCCGTACATGTCAAGACTAATCGGTGGGGCCCCGGGCCGCCCCAAAGCGACGGCTGCTCCTGCCCCGTGAGCTTCTCGCTGTCGAACATCATGGAGTGGCCGCACGATTCGCACGGAACGAGGGCCATGAACAGCCAGCAAACTCCTCGGGCACGAGACGTCGCGACCACCGCGAACATCTACGTGAAGCCGAACGAGGCGAGCCTCGAGCGGAAGCTTCGAGACGTCTACGAGGGTGCGGACAACTAGACCGCCCGCCCCTCCGATTCTCGAACTATTCCCCCGCCAAAACGCTATTCGCAGGAGAAGTGGAGGCGGCGGGAATCGAACCCGCGAAACATCCCGCCCGCCCCCCATCAACTTCCTGTTACCCGACGTCACCTGGCACCGCGCTGACGTCACCTGGCACCGCGGCGTCAGGCGTCTTCATCGAGCTTCTCGACTCCCGCGAGACCAAGCGCGGTGTTCTTCCCGCGCGTCGTCTGGCGACTAATGACGGAATCGGCCCCTGCTCGCCTCACGGATCCAGTCGCCGCCCACGATAAGGCCATGAACCATCGCCACTGCACTCCCGCCAAACAGTCCAATGAGCGCAAGAGCTACTGACTCGATGAGAAGACCAACGATCAGAAGAACGACTGCGACCGCGATCAGGCTGATGAGCACTGCCTTCGGCATGGTCCGATGATTATCGTGCCTTACAGTTTTTCCGTCCTCGTCTACGCGGTCAGCGCCGAGACCGAGAAGGCAGTCGACACTTTCCTGCGCCGCCAAGACGACAAAGGGGAGGGGCGACTCGCGCCGCCCTCCTCGCGGGGACCGCACGCTATTCGTGTGCGCATAGGCGCCCTCCTACCGTTCTTCGAGACTAGGGACCGCAGGAAGCGGGCCGCTCAGCCATCGGCCCTGTGCACTGGCCGCTTGCGCCAGCGCCGAGCCCACCCTGCGTCGGCGGCTTCGGGGCCGCGAACGCCGGCGCGGCCGACGCGATGCCGAACGCCGTCACGAGCAGCGAGACTGCCATCTTTCGCTTCATGCCGATCGGCTTCGCCTCGAGCCGGTCGAGCTCGAGAGCTAAGGCGGATCGGCCCTTGGCCACCGAGCGGGCGCCCCGCACGCCAGATAGGCCACCCGGCCTATTGACCGCCGTCGACATCGTTGCAAGCCTCATCCGTCACGAGTCGTCGAGGGCGGCCAACAGCAGTTCCCCGAGGAGGACCAATGCGACGTGTCGCAGGCGTGATTGTCGTCTGCGCCGTAATAGGCGGCGGCACAGGCAGTGCCGCGAGTGCGGACGTCCGCGGCGAGCAGATCGACTCCCTTCGGGCGCAGGTGCAGCTCGCCCATCCACTAGGCGGAACGCTGAGCGCGCGGCCCGTTGTCGCGGCGGACGTCTACACCGACGCTACCGGGGACAACGAAGCGGGGCTTGCGCCCGACATCACCGTCACGACGATCACGGACGATGCGACCGGGCTGCCCACGATCGACATCCGGGTCGGCAACCGTCCGACCCTGACGGCCGGTGATTCCTCGCTGTCTTCCTCGACACGGACAGAAACGCCGCCACCGGCAACTCCGGATTCGACTACGCGATCGCCGTTGATGGCGACACGAACACGATTGCTCTCGGCCGCTGGGACGGAACAGCCTGGGATTTCACGACTCCGCAGGCCTCGCTTCAGGGAAGCTGGGACGGAGGCGAAACGATCACGGTCAATCGGAGCGAGCTCGGGGGAACGAGCGGCTTCGACTTCTCGATCGGCGCATCGTGGACCGACCCGACGACCGAGACGAGTTACTACGACTTCGCCCCGGATGTCGGGACGTGGACGTACATCCTGACGACGGCTCCCCCGCCACCTCCGCCACCGCCACCTCCGCCACCGCCGCCGCCTCCTCCGCCTCCGCCGCCGCCTCCTCCGCCTCCGCCGCCACCGCCTCCTCCGCCACCGCCGCCTGACACGCGCATCACGGCTGCACCGAGGAGGACGACGAGGCTGCATCGGGCGACATTTCGCTTCCGGTCGTCAGAGCAGGGATCGAGCTTCCGGTGCCGGCTCGATCGCCGGCCCTGGCGCCGTTGCAGCTCGCCCAAGACGTACAGGCGGTTGCGGGTTGGCAGACACACGTTCCGCGTCCGCGCTCGCGACGCTGTCGGAAACGTCGATCCGACCCCCGCAGTTCGGCGCTGGAGGATCACCTCGCCTCCGCCTCCGCCTCCGCCTCCTCCTCCTCCGCCGCCTTGTGATCCTTCGTATCCGACGCTCTGCCTCGATCCTTCAGCCTCCGACTACGACTGTGCCGGTGGCAGCGGTAACGGTCCGCGGTACGTTCGCGCGACGAATTTCCCCGTGAGAGACCCGGACCCATTCGGACTCGATAACGACAACGACGGCATCGGGTGCGAGCAGCCGTGACGACCAGGAGACTAGGACTGCATTTCGACCAGCGTGCTCGTCTACGCCGTCGTGACCGCCGAGACCGAGAAGGCCGTGAGACCTTCGTCCGCCGCGAGAACGCCGAGCGCTTCCTCGCCGAGGTCCGGTGCGATGACCCCGAGCTAGCCGACCGGCTCGGCGTGGAGACGATCGAGCTCGACGCGTAGTTGTCGTCGCCGTTTTTGCGCAGCGCGCTGGGCAGGTAGGACAACGGCCGCTAAAGAATCCGCGCGAACGGACGGCGGGGGCGGACGAGCGTCAGCCCCCGCGTCGTGCCGAGCGTTCAGCCGAGAGTGAACGTCCCGGTGAACGTTTCGCTGAAGCTGTTCTCGCCGGTCGGGAAGACGCAGAACTGTCCGTAACCGTGCAGATCCGCGAACTCTCCCGTTCCGCCGATGACCGCGAACGGGCCCGCTTCCTCACAGCCCGCCGGCGTCGCCCCCGTCAACTGCGGATGGAAGAGGATGGTGAAGGTGCCGCTGTTGTCGGCGCACGTGAACGTCTTCCGAACGGTGAACCCGTGGTAGAAGACGTGACCGCTCTGGAAGGCGCCACCGCCGCCGACGAACTCGTCCACGAACGTACCGGACGAACAAAGCGGCTCCGTTGCCGTGAACGTGCCGAATGGCTCTCCTTCCTCCGGGAAGGTGATGTCCGTGACGATAGTGGGCTCTTGCGCGTAGGCAGGCGCTGCGACCGCGGCCACGCAGACAACAACGGCAAACACGAACGAGATCCGACGCCGCATAATCGACCTCCGTTAGAGGGACCGCCGCTTTAGCGAACATACGATCTCGCACTAGCCGAGACTTTGCAACCTTTCCGACTGTTGCACGATCGGCACCGAGTCTCTAGCTCGTCGTCGCGGTAGCTCGCCCTCACCTCGTGAGCGAGCGGAACAAGGTGGTCGAGAGTGAGATCCGATCCCGAGTTAGCCGACCGGCTTCGCCTCGAGCCCATCGAGCTCGACGCATAAAGTGCGCTCGTCAAGCGTTGCGCGACGGCGATGTTCGAGCGAACATGCGTTCGTGACTGTCGAGGGGCATGCATACGCCCGCTTCCAGCGCGCGCTCGAGCGCAAGAACGCGACCGCAGCCCTCTCGGCCGCCGCCGAGCTCGAGCATGTCGGCCTCATCGATGCTCTATCCCTCTGCCTCGTCCTCCTCGACGCGTGGCCGGAACGATTCGAGACGGCCGCGCTTCGCTGGCACGGCCGCTACTGCCGCGAGACGCGAGGCGTCACGTTCGACGAGGCGCAAGCTGTCCTCGCCCTCCTTGGCGCCCTGAGAGGCCCGAAGCGGGCGGCAGCGGCGCACGCCCTCGCCGACCTCGTCGACCGGCGGGCGCTCCTTCAGGCGAGCGAGACGCTCATCCGGTGGGCGTCAGCGTCGCGCGGCGCTCAGTAGCGGCTCGCCGCACCCCTCGCAGCGCTCGGGGAGCTCCCAGGTAGTCGCGTACGAGCCGGGAGGGACCACGCGGGGCTGCTTGTACGGCCCAGCCGCACGGGGACAGTCGACCGACGGCGCCGGCGGCCTCTTCCCCCTCGCTCTCGCCTTCGTTCGCCTCGGCGACCACGGCGCCATCCGCATTCCGCGGGCCGCACTCCTTCCTCCCGACTCGCGGATCCCCGCCGAGCGCGGCGTCCCCGTCGAACCGGCGGTCCCCGACCCGCACCAAGAGATGCTTCGGGCGCTCGCCAGCCAGGAGCAGGCGGCCTTCCTTCGCATCGGCCCGCGCCGAAACCGCTGGCGAGACCTCCTCGAGTACGAGGAGCGGCTGGTCGAGC
>JALZGN010000256.1 GCA_030861005.1 Actinomycetota bacterium | reverse complement strand
TCCTGATCGAGGCGGCACGAGAGGCGTGCCGCGCGCGCGGGTTGTCTCTCCGGCGGCGCTCGCGTCCCCGCGAACGCGCCGTGTGGCGGTCGCGGCGCTCGTCTTCCTTCTCCTCGTCGCGACCGCGGCTGCGTTCGCCGTCGCCGAGCGGCTGAAGCTCGAGCGCGCACCGGTCACCGGGCCGCGCTTCGACCGCCTCCTCGCGCCGACGTGCGCGTGCGAGCACGCGAGGGCGACGCTTCGGATCCGCCTGCGCGAGCCGGAGACGATCGACGCCTCGATCGTCGACGCCGGCGGGAAGCGCGTTCGGACGCTCGCAGCGGCGCTTCCGCGACCACGCGGAAGCACCCGCTTCACCTGGGACGGGCGGGACGACGAGGGCAACGTCGTTCGGGACGGCGGGTACCGCCTTCGCCTCGACCTGCGAGAGGACGAGCGCTCGATCGTGATCCCCACGCCGATCCGCGTCGACGCGACGCCGCCGCGGCTCCGGCTTCTCACCGTGACGCCGCGGGTCTTCTCGCCGGACGGCGACGGACGCGGCGATCGCGTCCTCTACCGCTACCGCGCGAGCGAAGGCTCGCGGGCACGGGTCTACGTCGAGGGGAAGCCCAGGGTTCGCGGCTGGTTCTGGCCTGCCGGCGCCGCGCGCGTGCCGTGGCGAGCGGCCGGCAAGGACCGCCGCTGGCGGCCCGGGGCGTACCGAACGTGGATCACCGCCCGTGATCGCGCCGGCAACGAGTCGGAGCGATCGCGAACGGTCGTCGTCCGGATCCGGTACGTGGAGCTGCGCGAGCGGCGAATCGAGCTCGTCCGACGCACGCTCACGTTCACCGTCGAGGCCGACGCGAAGACCGTCGCCTGGACGCTTCGTCCACGGAGGGCCAGAGGGCGCGCGATCGCCGCCGGGAACGGTCGCCCGGGGCGCTTCTCCGTCCATCTCCGTCGGCGGCCCCGGCCGGGTCGCTACGTCCTCCGCGTCTCGGTCAGGACCGAGAGCGACCGAGCGCGCGTCCTCGTAGCGCGCTGACGCTCGCTACCCCGCCCGACAGGCCCCACAGAGTCCCGTCACCTCGAGTCGGTGGCCGGTCGCGACGAACCCGTGCGCGGCGGAGAGCCGCTCGAGCGAGGCCTCGAGCTCGCAGCCGCCGAGCTCGACCACGCGATGGCAGCCCGAGCAGACGAGGTGGTGGTGGTGGTCGTCCCCGCACCACCGGTAGCAGACCTCTCCGGGGCGGTGGGCGAGGGCGTCGACGGCGCCGGCGCTCGCGAGGAGCGAGAGCGTCCGGTACACGGTCGCAAGCCCGAGCGGTTCTCCCCGGGCGCGGAGGCGGGCGTGGAGATCCTGCGCCGTCACGTCGTCGCGCTCGCGCAGGAGCTCGCGTGCGATCGCGACCCGCTGCCTCGTCGGTCGAACGCCGGCCTGGGCGAAGGCGCGAGTTACGCCGTCGTCATCTTCCCGAGCCCACACGCGGTGCTAGCGTACCGGTCTCTTGCGAACGAGAATCATTCTCACATAGTCGAATGCTCTTCCTGGCGGTAAACGGGGATTGGGCCGACTATGCGGTCCACTTCGGCGTCGACGTCCTCGGGACGCTCGCGACGCTCTACGCCCAGCGGTTCTGTCACCACCGCTGGCACCAGTTCCTCGTCTGGCTCCTCCTCTCGGCGCTCGTCACGTTCTCGACCGTGAACCTCGTTGGTTAGGGGAGGGCGACCGCTAGCCGGCGAAGAGCGTGACACGCTCGGCCGCACCGGCGATACTCCGGATAGCGATGAGACGCGACGGGCTCCTTCTCGCTCACCTCGCGGTGCTCGCCGAGACCGCGCAGGCCGAGCGCCCGACCGCGGCGGAGCGATTGGAGGCGGAGCTCGGCGCCGAGCGCGCCGCCGCTCTCGTCGCCGCCTTGGTGCCGCGGCGGCCGCGCCGGTAGCGACGTCAGCCGTCGATCGGCCTTCGGAAGACCGCGACGTTCGAGTGGTTCAGGAGGCGAGTGTCGTGCTCGACGAGCTCGAAGTCGTGGCTCGTGACGAGCCGCTCCATCTTCGGCGCGTCCATCTCGGAGAACCCCGCATAGCCGGGCGGTCGCCCGGCGAAGAACCTCTTCGAGCGGTCGGCGTAGTGGATCGACGCGGTGCCGCCCGGCGCGAGCACGCGCCGGATCTCTGCCAGGTAGGCGTCGATCCCGTCCGGATCGATGTGGACGAACGTCCCGAACGAGAAGACGAAGTCGACGGAGGCGTCGTCGACGCCGCCGAGCTCGTAGCCCGTCGTTTCGTAGAGGCGAAGCTTTCCCGCCGCGTCCGGAAAGCGGCTCTCGAGGTACGGGAAAAACTCCCCGTTCAGCTCCACGACGACGACTTCGCGCCCACGGAGGAGGTAGCGCGTCCAGCGGCCTCCCCCGGAGCCGATCTCGAGCACGGCCGTGTCCGGGGTGACGTACGGCTCCAGGTAGCGCTCGCGCACTCGCGCGAGGTTGCCCGGCAGGCGCTTGCCGTAGCGGAGCTTGCGCCACGCGTAGCGGAGCCCTTTCGCGTCCGGGTCGCCCCACTGGTCGCCGTAGTGGCGGTAGACGCCGCCCTCGAGGAACCGACCGAGGTCGGCGCCCCACCGCTTGTTCCACGTCGTGGTCGGCACGGCCGGCGGCAAGGATAGTCCGGATGGGTCTGCGGGCGATCGTGATCGGCCTCGACGGCGCGGCGCCCGAGCTCCTCTTCGGCCGCTGGCTGGACGAGCTTCCGGTGCTGCGCGCGCTCACGGAGCGCGGTCGCTACGGGATCCTGCGAAGCTGCGACCCGCCGATCACCGTACCGGCGTGGGCGTGCATGACGTCGTCGCGCGATCCCGGCGCCCACGGCGTCTACGGCTTCCGAAACCGCGGCGAGCGCTCGTACGCGCCCCTTCGCTTCGCGACCTCCCGCTCGCTCCGCTTCCCGCGGGTCTGGGACGTCCTCTCCGCCCGCGGCCGACCCGTGCTCGTCCTCGGCGCGCCGCCCGCGTATCCGGTTACACCGGTCCGCGGGGGCATGGTCTCCTGCTTTCTCGCTCCCGAGCTCGCGACGCACCCCAAGGAGCTCGCCGCGGAGCTGGAGGCGATCGTCGGTCGCTACCTCCTGGACGCGCCGAGCTTCCGAAGCTCCGACGAGGATCGCCTGCTCGCCGATCTCGACGAGGTGGCGGCGAAGCGCTTCCGGGCCGCGGAGCACCTCCTCGCGACCCGACCGTGGGACCTCTTCTTCCTGGTCGAGATCGGAAGCGACCGGATCCAGCATCGCTTCTGGCGCTACACCGACCCGACTCACATCCTGTACGAGCCGGGTCACCGGTACGGGAGCGCGATCCTCGACTACTACCGGCGCCTCGACGCCAGGATCGGGCGCCTCCTGCGCTTCGCGGAAGAAGGGACGGCCGTCCTCGTCGTCTCCGATCACGGCGTGAAGGGAAACGACGGCGGGGTCCACGTGAACGAGTGGCTTCGCCGCGAGGGATATCTCGTGCTGCGAAACGAGCCGAACGGGCCGGCGCCGCTCGTCCCCGAGCTGGTCGACTGGGCGCGGACGACCGCCTGGGGCGAGGGCGGGTACTACGGACGAGTCTTCCTGAACGTCGCCGGTCGGGAGCCCTCAGGCACCCTCTCGCCGTCCGAGTACGAGCGCGTCCGCGACGACATTCGGCGCGAGCTCGAGGCGCTCGGCGACGAGCAGGGCCGCCCGCTCGGCACCGTCGTCCACCGGCCCGAGGACCTGTACGCGAAGCGAAACGGCATCGCCCCGGACCTGATCGCGTACTTCGGCGACCTTCGCTGGCGGAGCTTCGGCGAGGTCGGCGTCGGGCGAGTCCATCGTCGCGAGAGTGACGGGAACGACGCGAACCATGCGCACGAGGGGCTGTACGTCTTCGTCGCAGACGGCGTCGAATCGGGTCCCGGCCCGGTGCTCGACATCCACGACGTCGCGCCGACCCTTCTCGCGCTCCTCGGCGAGCGCGCGCCCCGCTGGATGCAGGGGCGGAGCGCGGTCGAGCCGAACGGGCGTTGGTAGAGTCGCCGGTCGATGCACGGCGACTCGCTCCGCCTGCTCGCCGTGGCCGACGGCAAGTCGCTCCACACCGTTCGCTGGGCGCGGCGGCTCGTGGAACGGGGGATCGACGTCCATCTCGTCACCGATCGTCTCCCGCGCCCGGGGGACGACCTCGCCGGCGTCAGCCTCCACGACCTCCGCACGCTCGGGCTCGTCACCCGCGTGCGCGGGCTGCGCAGGCTCGGTTTCGGCAGCGGGATCCGCAAGCTCGCGCGGCGCCTCGACGTTGACGTCGTGCACGCACATGCGATCCTCCCGTACGCCTGGTGGGCGGCGCTGGCGGACGTGCACCCGCTCGTCGTCAGCCCGTGGGGTCGCGATGTCCTCGTCGACGCAAGGACGGAGCCGGGCCGGACCCGGGCGCGGCGGGCCTTCGCCGCAGCCGACCGCCTCGTCGTCAACTCGCAAGCGATCCTCGACGCGTCGCTCGAGGCCGGCGCCGATCCGGGCCGCGGCGTCCTGCACGCGATCTGGCACGCTCGGATCGACGACTTCGGCCCCGAGCGCGCCGACCCGGAGGGTCTGCGGCGCGAGCTCGGCTGGCCGGCCGACACGCTCGTCGTCCTCTCGCTTCGGAACTTCCAGCAACGGACGAACATCGACGTACTCGTGCGCGCCTTCGACCGCGTCCGCCGAGAGGAGCCGCGGGCCCGCCTGCTCCTCGCCGCGCGCGCCGGGAAGACCAAGGGCGAGATCGAGGCGCTCGTCACCGCGCTCGGCCTCGCCTCGCTCGTGCGATTTCATCGTGTCCCGCCCGACGGCCTGCCGCGCCTCGCCGCGTCCGTCGACGTCGTCGTCTCGATCGCCGACAGCGACTCAACGCCGGCCTCGCTCCTCGAGGCGATGGCGAGCAGCCGGCCGCTCGTCGGCGGCTGGTGTCCCTCGATCGACGAGTGGATCCAGCCCGGGGAGGGAGCCGAGATGGTCGAGACGCGGGACGAGGACGGCCTCGCGGCCGCGCTCCTGCGGCTCCTCCGAGACCCCGAGCTCCGTGACCGCTACGGCGAGCGAAACGCGGCGCTCGTCCGGCGCCGGGTGGACGAGTCGGGCCCGGCGCTCGAGACGCTCTACCGCGAGCTTGCCGGGCGGCGTCGGGCGCGCGGCCTCGCCGCCGCCGTCTAGCGGTCGGGCGGTCGGGCCGACGTGGGGAGGCGCAGCACGAATTGTCGATCCTCGAGCGCGACGACGCTCGCCGCCCCGGCGGCGATGAACTCGTCGACTGCACGCGTGACGCCATCCTCCCACCAGCCCGCGACGCCGTAGTCGTCGCCGGCGAGGAACCCGCCGGGACGGACCTTGCTCGCGTAGGCCTCGAGGTCTGCCTTCACGAACTCGTACCGGTGGTTTCCGTCGATGTAGACGAAGTCGAGCTCCTCGTCCCGGAAGCGCCGGACCGCCTCCGCCGACGGCAGCCGGTGCACCGCGACGACTCCGGCCCGGCGCTCCCGCTCGAACCGCTCGAGGACGGACGCGTAGATCGCGTCCATCTCGGCCTGCCCGTCGGCGAGCTCTCGGCCGTAGCGCGCGCCCTCGTAGTCCTCGCCGGACACGGCCTGCCAGGGATCGATCAGGTGGAGTCGCGCCGGGCGGACGATCTCCAGGATTCGCTCGGAGAAGTCGCCCTTCCAGACGCCGATCTCGGCGCAGACGCTGCCCTTCGGAACGCGCTCGAGCAGCCGGACGCGCGGCGCGCGCGGCGCCCGGGGGTGCATGATGCGGTAAGCGCGTCGCTTCCACCGCGTGATCGGCCGCATTCTCCGGCTCTCTCTCGCTCGTGAAACGGCCAGGATGCCAACTCTCCCAGGACGCGGCAACGGAAGCGGCCGGCGCGCCCTGCGAGGAGGGATAGCCGTTTCTTCCCGCGCGCTCAAGCCGCCTCCGGAGGCTCCGTCGAGCCCGACGGACGATGGCAAGCCCGGGGCGGGCGGGATCGCGACGCTCGTCGGCGACTCTTTCGTCTACGGGTTGGGCGGGTTCCTCGCGCGTCTCGCGGGCATCTTCCTCGTGCCCGTCTACCTCGCCGCCGCCGGAACGGAGGCCTTCGGGACGGCCGAGCTCGTCGTCTCCGCCGTCACCGTAAGCGCAATCGTCCTTCGGCTCGGGATCGTCAACTCGATGACCCGATTCACGCTCGCCGAGGGACGGGCGGCCGACTGGGCACCGGTCCTCCACACGATCTACGCAGTCGTCTTGACGGTCTCGACGGTCGCTGCCGTCGCGGGCGTCCTCGCCCGCGGCGCGCTTGCGGACGTCCTGCACGTGGGCGAGGGCGCCGCGGCCGCGGGCGTCCTCGGCGTCTGGGTGACGATGAACTACGACGTCCTCGCGCGCCTCTACCGGATCCAGCGCCGCACGCGAGCGTTCGTCGGCTTCCAGCTTGCGAACGTCGCGATCACGATCGCGCTCACGCTCGTGCTCGTCGTCGCGCTCGATCAGGGCGCCGTGGGGCTTCTCGTCGGGACGTTCGCGGGGACGGGCGCCGTCTTCGTCGCGATGGCGTGGGCGCGGCGGTCGAGCATCGGCGTTCGGCGCTTCGACCGGGCGCTCGCCGGCGACCTCCTTCGCTACTCGCTTCCCCTCATGCCGACGAACGTCGCGATCTGGGCTCTGAACTTCGCCGACCGCCTCCAGGTACAGCGTCTCGCGGGGCCGCTCGAGCTCGGGCAGTATGCGGCAGCGGCGAAGGTGGCGGCCGGGATGACGCTCTTCCTCGGGGCATTCCAGTTCGCTTGGACGCCGTTCGCGCACGCGCTCCGCGGCGAGCGGGGCGACGAGGTGGCGAAGCGAACCTACGCCCAGGTGTTCACGCTTTGGGCGATCGGGATGGGGTGGGCGCTTGCGGCCGTGAGCCTCCTTGCCGCTCCGTACATGGCGCTCACGTTCCCGGCGGCCACGCGCGACGCGATCGGCGTCGTGCCTCTTCTCGCGGCCGGAGTCGCGCTCTACGGCGCCTACCTGATCGTGAACATCGGCGTCACGATGACGAAGCGCACGCGCATGACGCCGGTGATCGCGTTCGCGGCGGGCGGTGTCAACGTCGGGCTCAACTTCTGGTTCATCCCGCGCTTCGGAATCGTGGGCGCCGGGATCACGACCGTCATCGGCTACGCCCTTCTCGCCGCGCTCCAGTGGCTGAACGCTCGGCGGATGTACCCGATCTCGTACGAGTGGGGCCGGGTGGGCCGCGTCGTCGCGTTCACGGCGGCCGTGCTCGCGCTCTCCGCCTGGGTCGTTCCCGAGAGCGGCCCCGTGGGGATCCCAGTCCGCGTCGCGCTCGCGCTCGGCTACCCGGCGGGCCTGGTCGGCCTCGGGGCCGTCAAGCTCGAGGAGCTGCGACGCGTTCCCGCGCTTCTGCGCTCGCGACGAAGGACGCCGCTCGCCGCCGACGAGGCGGGCGAGTGATCAGGCGACCTGTGCGCGCGGGCGCTCCGCCCCGACGAGGCCCGGCAGGCCGACGGTCGCTGCCCGCAACGAGTGCGGTTGGCGAAGGCTGTAGCCGAACGCCCGCACTTGCCGCTCGTAGCGCCAGGCGACGGCGTCGTAGTAGAGGCGCCGCGTGAGCGGGCGCCGCCGGCGACTCCACTCGTCGAAGTACTTCTCGTTCACGTCCGTGCGGAGCGTCTGGTCGGAGAGGAAGTTGTCGATGTTGACGCCTTCGGCGCGGGGGCGCCCCGAGCTCGGATCCTCGAGCCCGAGGAAGGCGAAGACGCGGGCGAGGGCCGCGTCCGGGTCGCCGACGAGGTCCTCGTAGCGGAGGACGTGGAGGCGCTCGAGGTGCGCCGCGTCCTCGACGAGGAGCTCGTGGGCGCGCAGCCAGTGCTCGAGGAGCCGGTGGACGGGGTCGCCGCCCCAGGGCTGCGTCGCGAGCGTGACGGGGATCGGATGGCGCAGGAGGACGACGAAGTACGAGTCGGGGAACATCGCTTGCAGGAACCGCGTCCGGATCAGGTTGGGCGGCGACTTCTCGACCAGGTAGGCCTTCGAGAGGTCCCAGTAGCGAGACCACTCTTCGAAGAGCTTCCGCCGGTTGGCCGCGGTGACGAGCGGCGAGGTCTCGGTGAGGCGCGCCTCGGGCCGGAAGGCGAAGCGGCCGCCCTTGCTGTGGTACGGGTCGCTGGGGTAGACGCTCTGGACGAACTGCCCCTCGTTCGTCGCCCTCGGGGTCCCCGAAAGGGCGCTGACGTCGGCGTGCTCGTCCAGGTAGCGGTAGAGCATCGTCGTACCGCTCCGCTGCAGGCCGCACACGAAGACGAAGCGATGGTCCCCCACGGCGACGGCCGATCGTACCAGGGCGCCTCGAGCGCCTTACGCGAGCGCCGGCGTCAGCTTCTCGTCGGGCTCGAGCGGGCGACCGGAGCGCGGATCGCGGCGCCCGAAAGCACGTTGCGCCCGGCCCGCGAGAGCTGCGCGAGGCCGGGGAGCGGGTCGTCGAGCGCGAGCACCGCGTCGACGTAGGGGGGACGCTGGAGGGCGGGGGGAGATCCCGCCATGAGGGTGATCGCCCAGCGCTTGCGCTCGTCTCGCATCCGTGCGGGCGCGGGCGTCCTTCCCGTGAGGTCTCGGTACGCGATCCACGGGAGGTCGACGCCGCACGCGGCGGCGAGACCGTGCCACTGCCAGAGGCGCGGGTTCACCTCGATCAGCTTGTAGCGCCCGTCGCGCGGGTCGCGCTTGAACTCGACCTGCGAGATTCCGTGGAAGCGGAGCTCGCGGAGAAGGCGAAGGCCCTCGTCGACCACCTCGTCGACCCAGACGGACTCGCCGACGCGGCACGTCCCCATCCCGTTGCGCGTCTGGCGGAGCTTGCGGCCGCAGAAGACGCCGAGCGGGGTCCCGTCGGGCGCGACATACGTTCCGAGCGTGTAGAGCTCGTCGTCTCCGCCGGGAAGCGCCTCCTGCACGATCGGCTCGAACGCCGCCGTCCGCCCGTACGCGGCGTCGAGCTCGTCGGCGTTCTCGCAGCGGAAGGCCTGGCGGCGGAAGCGGCGCTTGAACGCGATCGGGCTCGACGGCTTGACGAAGACGGGGTAGCCGAGCTCCTCGCCGGCGGCGCGCGCCTCGTCTGCAGTGGCGGGATGGCGCGTGCGCGGAACGGGGATCCCGATCGACTCCGCCGCCTCGAGCTGCTCGCGCTTGCGCTGGATCCGCTCGAGGAGGCGCCAGGAAGGGAACGGGTAGCGGTACGCGTCGCTTATCGCCTCGGCGTTTCGCGCGATCGCGTTCAGGTGCTCGTCGTGCGTCGGGAAGATCGGCGCGGGTTCGTCGAGGCGCTCCCCGAGCTCGGAAAGGAAGCGAACGAAGCGCTCCTCGTCGGCGACTGGATCGGGAGCGATCGCACGCTCGGCGTAGCGCGACTTCAGGCCGAGGGCCGACGGCCGATGATCGACGGCGACGACGCGGACGCCGCGCCGCCCGAGCGAGCGCACCGCCGCGAGCCCGTTCACCCAGCCGACCTCGACGACGACGGCGATCCCGGTCTTCCGGCCGGCCATCGGCGTCCGAGTCTAGTGGCGAGCGGTTAGCATCGCTCGCCGGATGGCCTCCCGGACGTTGGCAACCGGGACGACGGCGTGATCGAGGGGTGGCGTCGCGTCCTCGTCCTCGCTCCGCACACGGACGACGGCGAGTTCGGCTGCGGCGGCTCGCTGGCGCGGCTCGCCGACGCCTCCGTCGACATCCGCTACGTCGCGTTCTCGCTCGCGACGAAGTCGCTTCCGCCCGGGTTCCCGCCCGACACGCTCGCGACCGAGGTGGCGAACGCGACGGCCGCGCTCGGGATCCCCCGCGCGAGCCTCACGACGTACGACTTCGAGGTGCGGACGTTCCCCGAGCGCCGGCAGGAAATCCTCGAGCTCATGATCGAGCTCGGGCAGGACTGGTGGCCGGACGCGGTCTTCCTGCCGAGCGTGAACGACATCCACCAGGACCACCAGGTCGTCGCCGCCGAGGGCCTGCGCGCGTTCAAGCGGACGACCGTCCTCGGCTACGAGATCCCCTGGAACACCTTGAACTTCTCCTACCAGGCGTACATCTCGCTCGAGCGGGCGAGCGTCGAGCGCAAGGTCGCCGCGCTCGCGTGCTACGCGTCGCAGCAGCACCGAAACTACGCGAATCCCGAGCACATCTGGACTCGCGCCCGCACGCACGGAATCAACATCGGCCGCGAGTACGCCGAGGTGTTCGAGGTCTACCGGGTGGTCGCGTAGCGGCTACGCCGGCTCCTCGTCCCACTCGAGCTGGTCGAAGTAGCGAAGGGCGTGCCGGGTCGGGCGTGCGCGGCTCGCGTACGCGGCGAGCTCCTCGTCGCCGATCTCGCCGAGCGCCCGCTTCAGGCCCAGGTACGGGAGGTTCAGGTCCTCCTGGTACACGATCGTCGAGATGCGCGGGTTCACCTCGATCACGACGCCGCCCACGAGCTGGACGTTGAAGAAGTGCTCGATCCCGAGCGCGTCCACGATGCGGTCGGCCTGCTCCATGAGCTCGTCGTCGGCGAGCGTCCGGAAGAACATCGCGAGGCCGGCGCGCATCGCCTCCCTCGTCTTCGGGTGGCCGAGCACGACGCGGTGGCCGTCGGCGATCCCGTCGACGGTCCGCTCGCCGCCCTCGGCGAGCTCCATGACGAGAAGCTCGTCCCCGCCGGTGTCGTCGAGGAGCTCGACGACCTCCTCGACGCGCATGGCGAGGTTCCCCGGTCGCTCGTGCAGGAGCTCGCGCGTGCGGTCGACGGCCGGATCGAGGACGCGGAAGCCACGGGAGCCGGAACCGAAGACGGGCTTGAAGCAGACGGGCCGGTCCGGGTAGCCGAGCTCGGCGGCGGCGGTTGCGAAGGCCGAGCGCCCCCGGACACGTCGCCACGCGGGCGCCCGCACGCCCGCCTCCGCGAGGAGGCGGTAGCACTCTGCCTTGTCGTTCGCGGCGGCGACGGTGTCAGGGCCGCTGACGAGGAC
>JALZGN010000223.1 GCA_030861005.1 Actinomycetota bacterium | reverse complement strand
CGATGCGGTCCTCTCGGTCGACGGCGACGATCCCGTCGGCGATGTGGGCGAGGATCGCCTCGCTCCGCTCCTTCTCCTCGGCGACCCGCTGGTAGAGCTCGGCGTTCGAGAGCGCGGCGGACGCCATGGCGGCGAGCGCGACGAGCGCCTGCACCTCGTCGGAGCGCCACGAGCGCGCGGTGGCGGCATAGACGGTCACGACTCCGTGGAGCCCGCCGCCGTGCGCGATCATCGGGACGGCGACGCAGGCGGCCATCGACTCTGCGAGGAGCGGATCGCCCCGGCCGAGCGGAGGTGCCGCGCGAGCGTCCTCGACGGTCGCGGGGCGGCGCGATTGCGCGACGTCCCCGGCGACCCCGACGCCCGAGCTCGCGCGCGTGCCGACGATGGAGGCGGGTGCGGATCCCGCCGTCGCGCGAACGACGAGCTCGTCCTGCTCGAGCAGCCGCACGGCGGCAGCATCCGCGTCCAGGAGCGACGGCGCTTCCTCGACCACCTCGGCGAGCACCTGTGCGGGCTCGAGGTTCATGACGAGACGCGCGCCGACCGTCGCGAGGCGCTCCGACAGGTTTCGTGCGCGTCGTTCCGTCTCGAAGAGCTCGCTCCGCTCGAGGGCTCCGCGAGCGGCCCGGCTCAGGTGGCGGGCAAGGGCGAGGTCGTCGTCGGAGAACGCACGCTCCTCGCGGAAGAGAACGACGACGGCGATGTTTCCGTTCGCCCGGTGGACGGGCGCGCTCAGGAGCGCGCGGTAGCCATGCGCGCCGAGAAGCTCGCGCGTCGGCGCGTCGAACCGCTCGTCGTCGGCCACCCCGGCGGCGGAGACGATCCGCTCCTCCTCGGCCGCGGTCGCGAACGGCGTCGCCGAGGGGCGAAGGCCCTTGCGGACACGCTCGACGAGCTCGGGCGGGAGCTCGTGCGATCCGGCGAGGACGAGCCGACCGGCATCGGGAGCGAGGACGACCGCGGACTCGCCGCCGAGCGCCTCGGCGGCGGCCTCGGCGAGGGCGTCGTAGGTCTCGGCGAGCGAGAGGGGCGAGCCGAGCACCTCCGCGATCCGGTAGAAGCCCTGCTGGATCTGCGCCTGACGCTCGCGCTCCTCGAAGCTCTCCGCGTTGTGCGAGGCGAGCGAGGCGAAGCGCGCGAACGCATCGAGCAGCTCGAGCTCGGACGCGTCGAAGCGGCCCGCCTCGAGCGACCAGGCGCCGAGGACGCCGCGGACCTCGCCGAGCCAGGTGATGGGGGCGACCATCACCTCTTCGAATGCGGAGAAGCTCTTCGACGGCGGCGGCTCCTCCGTTCGCGCGAACTCGCGCTTGCGGATGGGCTCGCCGCTCGCGATCACCTCCGCGAACGTGCCCGACGGGGCGATCCGTCGACCGACCTCGCCCGCGGGAAGCCCGAAGACGGCGCGGCAGCGGAGGAAGTCGCCTCCGGGCTCGAGGAGCCAGCAGTCGGCGGCGTCGGCGCCGAGGAGCGTCGCCATCTCGTCGACGAGGTGCCGCAGGACGGACTCGGAGCGGAGGTCACTCGTGACGACCTGAGCCGCGTTCAGGAGAGCGGACTGCTGATCCAGGCGGCGCGTGCGCTCCTCGACGAGGCGCGCCGTCTCGATCGCGAGGCCCACCTCGCCGGCGACGGCTTCCGCGACCGAGATCTCCCCCGCCGACCAGGCGTACGTCTCGGTCCGGTGGAGCGCGAAGACGCCGATCAGGCGGCCGAAGACGATGATCGGCGTCGCGAGGACGGCGCGCGATCCGAGCTCGAGGAGCGTCTCCCTCCCGCCGAGCGTGGTGTCGTCGAACTCGGGCGCATGCACGACGTCGCCGACCGCGATGGTGCGCCGCTCGCGAACGGCGAGGTTCGAGCCGGGCAGGCGCGCGGCGTCGATCGGGATCGACGCGAGCCCGGGGCGCGCCCACTCGGCGCGAACGGGCATCGGCTCACCCGGCGCCCCGAGACGAATGAAGCAGCGGGCCGCACCGAGCGCGTGACCGATCTCGGCGACGGCGACTCCCAGCACGGCGTCGAGGTCGAGCTCGGAGCGCACTTTGCGGGCGACTTCGGAGATCAGCTTCTCGCGCTCGAGCGCCCGCCGGATCGCTTCCGGCGATCCCGTCCGCTCGATCACCTCCCCGGCCGCGTTCGCGAGCCGTTCCGCGCCGGCGAGCTCGTCCGCCGTGAAGAGCCGCTTCGCGGCCGCCGAGACGAGGACGAGCACGCCGATCGGACGGGCATCCAAGACGAGCGGGACGAACGCGACGCTCTTCGCCGCAACCGTCGCGGCCAGGCGGCGGTTGATGACCGGCGACGACTCGGCGTCGTAGATCGCGAATGCCGAGAGCTCGCTCGTGGCGGTCACGATTCCACCGGCGTCGTGCTCGAGGTCGACGGCGACACCGCGCCACCACGTCTCGTCCGCGCCGCGCGAGGCGAATCCGGTCGCGCGCCGGCCGTCCGCGTCGACGAGCGCGAGAAGGGCGACGTCGAAGGGGATGACGGCGCGGACGGCGTCGAAGAGCGCGGCCGCCGCCTCGCGCGGCGTGGAAGCGGTCGCAATCGCAGCGGCGAGAGCATCGGGATCCGGCGGCTCGCCGGGCGCCCGCCCGCTCGGTGTCCCCGGCTCTCGACGGGCACGGCCGCGCTCCTTCCAGCGGTTGATCACGACGGCGCCGGGCGCGAGGAGCGCGCCGACGAGGCCCGTCGCCCACGGTAGGGCCGCTGCGAGCGGAAGAGTCAGGAGCACGATCGTCCCTGCGCGATCGATCACCGGGCATACGGATGATAGGAGCTGGCTTCAGCGAGAGGGAGCGGCGCCGCGCCCTGCCACCGAGAACCCCGGTGGAAAATAGGCCGATCGGCCTATTGGCAGCGGGTACACGGCCGGGTAGCGTCTCGGGCACTGGGCGATGCGAGCCGCGGCCGCTGTCCTGGCCAAGTCAGCCGCGGCGAGCGATGTGGAGGGCCCGTCGCTACACCCCCCAGCGACGGGCCTTCCGCTTCCTCTCGGGAGGCGCACTCGGGACGGCGGTAGTATCGGTCCGTGGTGAAGACCATTCTCCTCGCGTCTCCGCGCGGCTACTGCGCCGGCGTCGAGCGCGCAGTCGACACGGTGGAGCAGGCGCTCGAGCTCTGGGGTCCGCCGGTGTACGTCCGCAAGCAGATCGTCCACAACGCGCACGTCGTCCGAGACCTCGAGGCGCGAGGGGCGATCTTCGTCGAGAGCGAGACGGAGGTGCCACTGGGCGCGACGGTCGTCTTCTCGGCTCACGGCGTCGCCCCGGCCGTGCACGAAAACGCCGCTCGCCGCGAGCTGAAGACGATCGACGCGACCTGCCCACTCGTCACCAAGGTGCATTCAGAGGCGCGCCACTACGCCAACCGCGGCTACACGATCGTCCTCATCGGCCACGCGGGTCACGAGGAGGTCGAGGGCACGATGGGCGAGGCGCCCAACGCGATCGTCCTCGTCGAGTCGGCCGAGGAGGCGGAGCGGCTCGAGCTCGCGCAAGCGGATCGCCTCGCCTACATCACGCAGACGACGCTCTCCGTGGACGAGACGAACGAGGTGATCGACGTCCTCCGCCGCCGATTCCCGCAGATCGAGGCGCCGAAGAAGGAAGACATCTGCTACGCGACGACGAATCGGCAGCGCGCCGTGAAGGCGATGCTGGACGAGATCGAGCTCCTGCTCGTGATCGGCTCGCGAAACAGCTCCAACTCGAACCGGCTCGTCGAGGTCGCGCGGGCGCACGGGGTCGACGCCCACCTGATCGACGACGAGACGGAGATCGAGGAGGCCTGGCTCGAGGACGTCGACACGATCGGCGTCACCTCCGGCGCGTCGGCGCCGGAGAAGCTCGTCCGGGGGGTCCTCGCCTGGTTTCGCAAGCGCGGGGTCGAGGACATCCGCTCGTTCGCGGAGGAGAACGAGAACGTCACGTTCAAGCTCCCCGTCGACGTCCGTCGGGGCGTTCTCGCCTGATCTCGAGAAGAACCTCCTAGTCCACGGCGAGCGACGCGGCGAGACCGTCGTGGCGGCGGCCGGTCCAGTCGAAGATTCCGCGCAGCGTGCCGTCGGGCGAGAACGTGGCCACTAGGGCGCCGTCACGGTCGAGGGCGATCCCTCCCCCGAAGTAGCCGGACGGGACCGGGAACGCGCCGACGAGGCGGCGGCCTCGCCAAAGCTCGATCGCGCCCTGCATCGGCTGCGAGGAGGGGAACCGGTAGACGCCGAGTGCCAGTATCCCGCTCGCGGACGCGGCCAGTTGGGCGACGTGCACCGGGCCGCGGACCGTCGCGGGGAAGGCGGCCGCGATCGCCTCGCTGCTCAAGTAGCCACGCCCTCGGCGAAGCACGCGGTCGGGAAGCCGCGGGCCCGCAGCCACGAACTCCGCCGGGTCGGATCCGGCGGGGTCGGCGCGCGCGACCTCGGCGGCGGGGACCGGCGCGGCCGCGCCCCCTGCGTC
>JALZGN010000192.1 GCA_030861005.1 Actinomycetota bacterium | reverse complement strand
TCGCCGACGCGTCGGCGCTCCCGTTCGTGGACGGGGAATTCGACCTCGTGGTCCTCCTCAACATGATCCCGTTCTTCGGCGAGCTCGCCCGCGTCACGGGGCGCGGCGGCGCCGCCGTCTTCGCCTTCTCGTCGGGGCCGAAGACGCCCATCTACGTCCCGCCGGAGACGCTTCGACAACGGCTCGCGCCGCTTGGCTTCGAGCGCTTCGAAGAGATCGAGGTGAGCCCCGCGACGGCGGTCGTCGCGCGCCGACGCCCACTGCCGGCGCGCGGCGCCGCAGGTGGCGAGGGCCGGAATCGAACCGGCGACACCACGGTTTTCAGCCGTGTGCTCTACCGACTGAGCTACCTCGCCGCGGCCGACCCAGTGTAGCCCGGCAGGGGTATCGTCGCCGCCATGCCGCGCCGCGACGTCGCGATCATCGGCGCCGAGCTCGACCTCGGGGCGGGGCGCCGGGGTGTCGACATGGGACCGTCTGCGATCCGCTACGCGGGTCTCGGCGAGCGGATCGAAGCGATCGGGCTCGTCGCGGACGACTGGGGGAACGTCGAGGCCGCACTCCCCGAGACGGTCACGACCGGGAACGAGCGGGCGCGCTTCCTCGCCGAGATCAAGGCCACGTGCGAGCGGGTCGCCGAGCAGGTGTGCCGAGCGACCGCCGACGGCCTCGTGCCGCTCGTGCTCGGCGGCGACCACTCGGTCGCGCTCGGAACGGTCGGCGGGCTCGCCTCCCGCCGGGGTCCCGGAGCGGTTCTCTGGTTCGACGCGCACGGCGACCTGAACACGCCCGAGACGACGCCGAGCGGGAACGTCCACGGGATGCCGCTCGCCGCCGTGCTCGGCCAAGCGGTGGACGGGTTCGCGAGCGATCGCTGGCCCCTTCCCGCGCTCGACGCGAGCCGCGTCTCGCTGATCGGCGTCCGCTCCCTGGACGAGGGTGAGCGGCGGATCGTCCGCGAGCTCGGCGTCGCCGTGCACACGATGAGCGCGATCGACCGTCGCGGGGTGGAGGACGTCCTCCGGGAGGCGCTCGCGCGCGCTGCCGGAGCTTCCTTCGTCCACGTCTCGCTCGACATGGACGTGGTCGACCCCGATGTCGCTCCCGGCGTCGGGACGCCCGTCCGCGGCGGGCTCTCGTATCGCGAGGCTCACCTCGCCATGGAGCTCGTCGCGGAATCGGGTCTTCTCGATTCGCTCGAGCTCGTCGAGGTGAACCCGATCCTCGACCGCATGAACGAGACGGCTGCGCTCTCGGTCGAGCTCGCCGCGAGCGCGCTCGGCGCGCGCATCCTCTGACCCCTCGACCGCTGGAGGAACCATGCGCTTCTACCCCGAGGTCGCCGGCCATCGGGCGGCGACGATCGCGACCGACGCCGTCGTCCTCGCCCTCCTCGCCCTCTTCGCGTGGCTCGGCGTCGAGGTTCACGACGCGATCACGCAGCTCGCGCCGCTCGGTCAGGGCGTCCAGGACGCGGGGAACGCCGTTCGAGGTGGTTTCGAGGCGGCGGCCGGCGCGGTCGAGGGAACGCCGCTCGTCGGAGGCGACATCGCCGAGGCGCTTCGGACGGCCGGGGAGGGAACCGGCGGGAACGCGGCCGACCTCGGGAGGCAGGGGGAGGACGCCGTGTACCGAACCGCGAACCTCCTCGGCATCCTCACGTTCGCGGTCCCGGCGACGCTGCTCCTCGTCCAGGCGCTCCCGCCGCGCGTCGCGCTCGTCCGGCGACTCACCGCCGCCGACCGCGCGCTCGCCGACCCCCTCGGCGACCGACGGCGCCTCCTCGCGATGCGGGCCGCGTTCTCGCTCCCGTACGCGACGCTCCTCCGGTACACGGCCGACCCGCTCGGTGACCTCGCGGCCGGACGCTACGACGCGCTCGTCGACGCCGCGTACGAGGACGCCGGGCTTCGACCGCGCTACTAGCGGGACCGCTCGAGGAACGACTCGACCGCATCGGCCGTCTCGGCGAAGGCGTCCCAGAGCACCATGTGGCCGCCGGACACGGTCACCGCGTCGAGGAGCTCGCCGAGGGCCGCGCGGTACGCGCCGACCTGGTCGGCGCGGACGAGCTCCGAGGCCGGCGCGTACAGGAGGAGCGTGGGAGCACGAAGCCGCTCGTACGGAGGCGGCGGCGTCGCCATCTCGCCCCAGAGGGCGACCACGGCGCTCTGACAGTAGCGAGACCGAAGGAGGCCGTCGTCGCTGCGGACGAGATGCTCGCGCATCTCCTCCTCCACGAACTCGCGCGGCGTCCTGCCGTCGCCGGCGGTGAGCCGGGCGCCGATCGCCTCGTCGACGCTTGCGTACGCCTTGTCGGCGCGCTCGTGCTCGGCCGCAACGAGCGCCTCCGCCGGCTCCTCTTCGATAGCGGGGTCGAGGAGAATCGCGCGCCGGACGCGCTCGGGCACCCGCGCGGCGATCTCCATCACGAGGCGCCCGCCGAAGCTGTGCCCGAGCCACGCCGCCTCCCGGACGCCGACGCGGTCGACCGTCTCGAGGACGTCGTCGACGAAGCTCTCGATCCGCCAGGGTGGATCCCACCCCGAGCGACCGTGTCCCCGTAGGTCGGGCGCCACGACGTGGAAGCGGGCGGCGAGCCGTTCCTCGGCCAGCTTGCGGTAGCGGAACCCGTGGGCGGTGATGCCGTGCAGGCAGACGAGCGGCGGCGACGCACGATCACCCCACTCGTGGACGTGGAGCCTCAGCTCGCTTCCTCGCCCGCTCCCGACGGCTCGTAGTACGTGCGACCCTTGAGCTCGTCCGGGAGGTAGTCGACCTCGTAGCCGGCCGGGTCGTCAGGAGGGTAGACGTACCCCTCCCCGTGTCCGAGCTTCTTCGCACCCCGGTAGTGGGCGTCCCGAAGCGGCTTCGGCGGGCGGACGGTGCCGTGCTCCTTGACGTCTCGTGTCGCTCGCCCGAGCGCGGCGATCACCGCGTTCGACTTCGGCGCGTGCGCCAGGTAGATGGTCGCGTGGGCGAGGTTCAGGCGTGCCTCCGGCAACCCGACGTGCTCGACCGCCTGTGCGGCGGCGGCGGCGACGAGGAGCGCGCGGGAGTCGGCCATCCCGACGTCCTCGGAGGCGTGAACGATGAGGCGACGGGCGACGTAGCGCGGGTCCTCGCCCGCCTCGAGCATCGCGGCCAGGTAGTAGAGCGCCGCGTCCGGGTCGGAGCCCCGGATCGACTTGATGAAGGCCGAGATGAAGTCGTAGTGGGCGTCGCCGTCCTTGTCGTAGACGAGCGGGCGCTTGCGCGCCGCGTCCTCGACGTGGCGCTCCGCAAGCGGCTCACCCTCTGCCTGCGAGGTCGACCAGGCGAGCTCGAGCGTGTTGAGCGCCGCCCGTGCGTCGCCGCCTGCCTTGCGCGCGACGAGCTCGACGAGCTCGTCGGCGATGTTCGCTCCGAGCTCGGCGGCGCCGCGCCGGACGATCGTCGCGACCTCCTCGGTCGAGAGCGGCTCCAGCTCGTAGATCTGCGTCCGGGAGAGGAGCGCCGAGTTGACCTCGAAGTACGGGTTCTCGGTCGTGGCGCCGATCAGCGTCACGAGGCCTGTCTCGACGGCGGGGAGGAGCGCATCCTGCTGCGCCTTGTTGAAGCGGTGGATCTCGTCGAGAAAGAGGATCGTTCGCTGGCCGCTCCCGCCCAGCCGGTCTCGAGCCCGCTGGATGACTGCGCGCACGTCGGCCACGGACGCCGAGACCGCCGAGACCTCCTCGAAGGCGGCGCCGGTCGTCGCAGCGACGATCCGCGCGAGCGTCGTCTTGCCAGTCCCCGGCGGCCCGTAGAAGATCGCGGAGCCGACGCGGTCGTCGGCGATCGAGAGCGCGAGTGCGGAGCCCTCCCCGACGATCTGCCGCTGGCCGACGAACTCGTCCAGACGGTCCGGCCGCAGCCGAACGGCGAGGGGCGCGACGGCGGGGAGCCGTGCTGCTGTCGCGTCCGAGAAGAGGTCGGCCACGCCGGAAGTATGCTCGGGTCGAAGGCCGCGAGAAGGGAGACCGACGAATGGCGTTCGACGAGCGCAAGCAGAACGAGAGCGTCACGCGCGACGGCGAGATCGACGCCGACGGCGACCGTCTGCTCGTCCTCGGGAGCCGACGCTAGTGGAGGACGGACGGCTCCGCGACGAGGTGATCGAGCTCCTTCGCGAGCTCATTCGCCTCGACACGGTCAATCCACCGGGGAACGAGACGCGGGCAGCGGAGCTCCTGCGCGCCTACCTCGACGACTCCGGCGTCGCGTGCGAGCTGATTGCCAAGGCGCCGGAGCGCGCCAATCTCGTCGCCCGGATCCCGGGCGGGAGCGGAAAGCGCCTTCTCCTCCTCTCGCACACGGACACCGTGCTCGCGGACGCCGCCGACTGGCAGGTCGACCCGTGGTCCGGCGAGCTTCGTGACGACCACGTCTGGGGACGCGGTGCCCTCGACATGAAGGGGCAAGTGGCGGCGAGCGCGGTCGCCGTCGCGTCGCTCGCCCGGGAGGGCTTCCGCCCGAGCGGCGATCTCATTTTCGCCGCGACCGCCGACGAGGAAGTCGGGACGAGCGACTTCGGGCTGTCGTGGCTCTGCCGCGAGCATCCGGACGCCATCCGGGCCGAGTACTGCGTGAACGAAGGCGGGGGCGATCGCGCCCTCGTCGGCGGACGACCGGTCTACCTCTGCGCCGTCGCCGAGAAGATGAGCTCGCCCTTTCTCCTGCGCGTGCGCGGGAGAAGCGGGCACGCGTCGACCCCCGGGGTCGCGGACAACGCGCTCGTCAAGGCGGCGCGCCTCGTGGAGCGCGTAGCCGAGTTCACTCCGGAGCAGCGACTCCTTCCCGAGACGGAGTCGTTCCTCGGCGCCCTCTTCGGCCAGATTCCGCCCCTCGCCGAGCTCGAGGAGCGCCTGGGCGAGCTCGGTGGCCCTCTCGCTCCCATGGTCGGGCCCATGCTCTCGATGACCGTGTCTCCGACGATGATCGAGGCGTCGCGGAAGCGAAACGTCGTCCCGGGGCTCTGCGAGGTCACGTGCGACTGCCGCCTCCTGCCGGGGCAGACGCAGTCGGAGGCGGCGAGCGAGCTTCGCGCGTGGCTCGGCGAGGACGGGTACGAGCTCGAGTGGATCGAAGCGGTCGGCGGGACGCGCTCCTCTCCCCACACCCCGCTCTGGGAGGGGATCGCGGCGTGGATCGGCCGTGAGGAGGCGGGGGCGGAGGTCATCCCGATCGTCCTCCCCGGGTTCACGGACAGCCACTACCTCCGGGAGGCGTTCGGGACGGTCGCGTACGGGTTCTTCCCGATGCGTGCGATGAACGCCGAGGTCGCCGCGCGCCTCGTGCACTCGGCCGACGAGCGGATCGCGGTCGTCGATCTCGAGCTGGGGACGCGGTTCCTCCGCGACGTGGCGCGGACGATGCTCCGACGGGACGGGTCCGCGTAGCGACGGGGTCCGCCGCTCGATGCCGCGCGGGTAGCCTCTCGCGCATGGACAAGGTCCGGCTCGGCGGGATGGCGCTCGAGAACGGCGTGCTCGTGCACGGTCCCACCTCGTGGGCTTGCGCGGTTCGCGCCGACGAGGGCGAGGTAAAGGTCGCTTCCGGCCGGAAGCCGCTTCGTGCGGCCGAGGTTCGGAGCGGGCTTCTTCGCGGCCCCGCCCGCCTCGCCGAGGCCCTCGCTCTCGTCCCGGCCGTCCGGCGGGCGCTTCCCGAGGCCAGGCTCCCCTACGAGCGCGCCGGCGT
>JALZGN010000182.1 GCA_030861005.1 Actinomycetota bacterium | reverse complement strand
GTCTCGCCGTTGCCGCGGCGCTCGCCGCGCTCGCCGCCGCGCTCGGCGCGCTCACCGGGGATCTCACCGGAGACTCGTCTCGTCCGGCGCCGACGAGGCCGGACGTCGCCCTGGTTCCGTTCGATCCGCCGAGCGAGTCCGGCGTTCGCGAGCGCAAGCCGACGCAGCGCCTCTTCCCGCCCGGTCGCCTCGGCGGAAACGTCTAGTCGGCGCCCCGCCTTCCTCGTCTTCGTTCCCGCGCGTATCCTTCCTCTCGTGCCGATCCAGCCGAGCGTCATCGCCTCGCACGTCTGACACCTCGACCATGCCGCCCGGGTGGCGGAGGCGACGTCGCGTGCGGCCGAGCAGCGCCGCCTCGTGGCGCTGCGGGAGGGGGTCGCGAGGCGTCGCGTCCCGCGACGGCTCTCACGGGCGCTCGCGCTCCGGCGCTCGTTCTTCGCCCGGCTAGACTCCGCTTGACCGCGAGCGAGGAGAGTCATGGCTGAAGAGAAGGACGTCGGCAAGATCGTCGAGATCAGGGGCGTCGTGCTCGACGCCGTCTTCCCCGGCGACCTGCCCGAGATCTACAACGCCCTTCGGATCGAGGTCCCGGAGCAGGACGGCCGGCCCGCGGTCGACCTCATCGCGGAGGTTCAGCAGCACCTGGGGAACGACCGCGTGCGCGCGGTCGCGATGGACTCGACGGACGGCCTCGCGCGCGGGGTGGAGGTGGTCGACACGGGTCAGCCGATCACCGTCCCCGTGGGACGCGAGACGCTCGGGCGCCTCTTCAACGTGCTGGGCGAGCCGATCGACGAGAAGGACGAGCCCCTCGAGGACGCGGAGCGCTGGCCGATCCACCGCCATGCGCCCACGTTCGAGGAGCTCGAGCCCAGAGTCGAGATCTTCGAGACCGGCATCAAGGTGATCGACCTGCTCGCGCCGTACGTGAAGGGCGGGAAGGTCGGGCTCTTCGGCGGCGCCGGTGTCGGCAAGACGGTGCTGATCCAGGAGTTGATCCGGAACATCGCCGAGGAGCACGAGGGGCTTTCCGTCTTCAGCGGCGTCGGCGAGCGGACGCGTGAGGGGAACGACCTCTGGCTCGAGATGACCGAGTCGGGCGTGATCGACAAGACCGCGCTCGTCTTCGGCCAGATGAACGAGCCGCCCGGAGCCCGGCTGCGCGTCGGTCTCAGCGGGCTGACCATGGCGGAGTACTTCCGCGAGCAGGGCCAGGACGTCCTCCTCTTCATCGACAACATCTTCCGATTCGTCCAGGCCGGCTCCGAGGTTTCGGCGCTGCTCGGGCGTATGCCCTCCGCGGTGGGGTACCAGCCGACCCTCGCGACGGAAATGGGCCAGCTCCAGGAGCGGATCACCTCGACGCGGCGCGGGTCCGTCACCTCCGTGCAGGCGATCTACGTGCCGGCCGACGACCTGACCGACCCCGCGCCCGCGAACACCTTCGCACACCTCGACGCGACCACGGTCCTCTCGCGGGCGATCGCCGAGCAGGGCCTCTATCCGGCTGTCGACCCGCTCGATTCCTTCTCGCGCGCGCTCCAGCCCGACGTCGTCGGCGAGGACCACTACCGCACCGCCACCGCCGTCCAGGAGATCCTGCAGCGCTACAAGGAGCTTCAGGACATCATCGCGATCCTCGGCATCGAGGAGCTCTCGGACGAGGACAAGCTGACCGTGCAGCGGGCGCGCAAGATCCAGCGTTTCCTCTCGCAGCCCTTCTTCGTCGCCGAGGCTTTCACGGGGAGCCCGGGCAAGTACGTGAAGCTCGAGGACACCGTGCGGGGGTTCGCCGAGATCATCGAGGGCAAGTACGACGAGCTGCCCGAGGCGGCCTTCTACATGGTCGGCACGATCGAGGAGGCCGTCGAGCGGGGTCGCGAGCTCGCGGGCGCCGAGCGCGCGAAGGACGACGAAGAGGGCGAGCCCGACCGGGCCGAGGAGCGGGAACCCGAGCCTGCGGCCGCCTGACGCAATGGCCGACGGCGACGCTAAGACCTTCGCCCTCTCGCTGGTCACGCCCGAGGGGGCGGTGTACGAAGGGGAGGCCGAGCGACTCGTCGTCCCCGGCGCAGCCGGCGAGCTCGGTGTGCTCGCGCGCCACGCCTCCGCCGTCGCGATGTTGCGTGCGGGCGAGATTCGCATCAAGGCCCGCGGAGACTGGCAGGCGTTCGCAGCGGGGCCCGGCTACTTCAGCATTCAGCGCGACCGCGCGATCGTCCTCGTGGACGACGCAGTCCGCGCCGAGGACATCGACGTCGCCCAGGCGCGGCGCGAGGCGGAGGAGGCGCGGGCGCTTCTCGAGCGCGCCGACGCGGAGGGCGAGGACTTCGACCGTTGGCAGGTCGAACAGCGGCTTCGCCACGCCGAGAACAAGATCGCGGTCGCCGGGCGAGGTTGAGGAAACGGCACGCAGGATTCGCTACTCTCGGCCGGTCGCCGGAGTTTGCTTGTTCGAGGGAGGTCGAGCGTGGAGCTGAAGGCATTCGTCCCGGGCATCTATCCGCGCTCGGACGCTCTCGTCCAGGCGACGCGCGACCTCGACCGCGGCCGGGCGACGCAGGAGGTGGTCGACGCGCAGTTCGAGCGCGACCTCCGCGACTTCGTCGCGCTGCAGGAGGAGGCGGGGCTCGACCTCCTGAGCGACGGCATGCTGCGCTGGCAAGACCTCTTCCGCCCGCTCGCCGAGGCCGCAGACGGCCTCGGCGCTCGCCCGCTCACCCGCTTCCTGGACACCAACACCTTCTACCGCGCGGTGCTCGTCGAGGGGGAGCCCCGCCTCCGCACCCCCGTTGCCGCTCCCGATCTTCCTGGCGGCCGCTGGCTGGCCACGCTTCCCTCTCCCCTTGCCTTCTCGATCGCCGCCCGCCGGGCGGCGTCCGCCCAGGCGCTCGCCGCGAACGTGCTCGCGCCGCAGATCGAGGCGTACGCCGATGCGGGATGCGCGCTCGTCGTCCTCGCCGAGCCGTTCCTCGCCGCGGAGAACGGAATCGACGAGCTTGCCCGCGCCCTCGCCGAGCTTCCAGCGCGCGTCCCGCTCGCCCTCCAGCTTCCTTTCTCCGACGCCTCCCGCGCCCTCGGTGGGCTCGCCGACGTGGCGGTCGACGCGATCGGAGTCGACTTCTACGCGACCACGCCGGATGGGGTTCCGGATCGCTTTCCGAAGACGCTCCTCGCCGGCATCGTCGACGCGAGGAGCTCCGTGATCGAGGACCCCGCAGAGCTCGCACGCTTTGCGGCGCGGCTGTCGGAGAGCGAGCCGTCGGGCCTCGCGCTCGTCCCGAACGGCGACCTTCAGTTCGTACCGGCGGGGATCGCCCGGGAGAAGGTCCGGGCGCTCGCGCGCGCCCGCGTTCGACTCGAGGAGGTGGCGTAGCGATGGGCGGCGTCAGGTTCAAGACGAGGGAGATCGGGTCGCTCGCGAAGCCCTCCTGGCGGGTGAAGGCGTTCGCCGGGCGGCCGCTCGAGGAAGACGACATCCGCGAGGCCGAGCGGTGGGGGCGCCGCCTCGACGTCGAGGGCTGGGAGCGGCTCGTGGACGTGCTCACCGCCGGGACGATCGGGGCGGAGGAGCGCTCGGAAGTGGACGACTGGGCGGCGCACTACGCGATTCGTCTCCTCGAGCGCGCCGGCCTCGACGTCGTCTACGACGGGGAGCAGCGGCGCACGGAGATGTACGATCACGTCGCCGCCCACGCGCGCGGGTTCGAGTCTCGCGGCACCGTTCGTTCGTTCGACAACAAGTACTACTCCAAGGCGGCAGTGGTCGCCCGGCCGAGCGTCGAGGGGCCGCAGGACGTCGAGGAGTTCCGGTTCGTCCGCTCGGAGACCGAGCGCGAGCTGAAGGTTCCGATCACGGGCGCGTACACGATGGTCGACTGGTCGTACGACGAGCACTACTCGCGCGACGGAGCGCTCGGCGCCTCTCGCGAGCACAGGTACGACGCGCGCCGCCGCTTCGTGACGGACGTCGCGGAGCAGGTGATCCGGCCGAACCTCGCGGGACTGGTCGCTGCGGGAGCGCACTGGATCCAGATCGACGAGCCGGCCGCCGCGACGAAGACCGACGAGGTGCCGCTCGTCGTGCTCGGGTTCAACGATGCGCTCCGCGGCATCGAAGCGGAGCGAAAGAGCGTCCACATCTGCTTCTCCGACTACAGCGCTCTCTGGCCGCACGTGCTCGAGCTCGAGGACTGCCTCGAGCTCCAGCTCGAGTTCGCGAACCGAGACTCGCGCGAGCTGGGAACGAGCGACGAGGATCGACCGGGGTACGTGGACACGCTCAGCCTCTTCAAGACGCACGGCTACCCCGGCGTCGGTCTCGGCGTCCTCGACATCCACTCCGACTTCATCGAGCCGGCGGAGCTCGTGCGCGATCGCATCCTCTACGCCGTCGACGTCCTCGGCGGTCCGGAGCGAATCGAGGTCAACCCCGATTGCGGCCTCCGCACGCGGAGCTGGGACGTCGTCTACGAGAAGCTCTCGAACATGGTCGAAGGCACGAGGCTCGCCGAGGAGGTGCTGAACCGCGCCCACGCGGGGCCGAGCGTCGGCTAACGCCGCCGGGCCAGGAACCGCCGGCGCTTCGGCGAAGTAACGCCCGCCGGGCGACGTATTCTCGCGCGTCGACGGCCCGCGCCTGTTTCGTATGAGGACGACGCTGAAGAGAGGGACCGTGCACGGAGACCGGAACGGCGTCCCGGTCTTCCCGCCGAGCCCGCTCACGCCCGTCACGCGGTACGGGCCTCGCCGCCGGAGCCGCCTGCACCTGCTCGGGCGCATCCTTCTCTGGACGTTCGTCTTCTGTTTCGTGCTCGTGGGCGGCGCCGCCGGCGGATGGGTCCTGTGGGTGAAGGAGGAGTTCTCCGGCACGCGGGCTCACTCGCGTCAGGCGAAGGAGGCGGAGGGGATCCTCGACGACGTCCCCCCGGCCGACCAGCCCGCCGTCGCGCTCGTGATCGGCCACGACCGGCGCTTCACGGGCCCGGCGAAGGGCGCGCCCTCGCGCTCGGACACGATCATGCTCGTCCGGGCCGACCCGAGGCTGAGGGCTATCTCGATGCTCTCGTTCCCGCGCGACCTCGTCGTCACGATCCCCGCGTGCCGCGACTTTCCGGAGCGAGTCGCCCGCATCAACGAGGCGTTCACCGAGTGTGGCCCCAAAGGGACGATCCAGACCGTGAAGCGCCTGACGGGCGTCCCGATCAACTACTTCATCACCGTCGACTTCCGGGGCTTCATGGACATCGTGGAGGCGCTCGGCGGCGTCTACATCGACGTCGACCGCCGCTACTTCAACGACAACGAGGGGCTGGGACCGGGGGAGACGTACGAGCGGATCGACCTCCACCCCGGGTATCAGCGGCTGAACGGGCGCGACGCGCTCGACTTCGTGCGCTACCGCCACACGGACTCGGACTTCTATCGCAATGCCCGCCAGCAGCAGTTCGTCAAGGCCGTGAAGCAGCAGGTGAGCACCTTCTGGTCGGTGCCGAAGCTGCCCGGAATCGTGAAGGCGATCACGAGGAACGTCGAGGTCGGCGTGGGCGGCGGGGGAGCTCTCGATTTCAAGACGATGTACAGCTACGCGAAGCTCATCTACGACCTCCCGAGCGGAAACGTCCAGCAGGCCCGGATCGAAGGCGTGACGAGCAACGCCGACTTCGAGCTCTCGGCCAGCGAGGGGGAGATCGAGCAGGCGGTCGAGAAGCTCATGAACCCCGACGTCCGCGCGGCGGAGAAGGCGGCGACGGTTGCGACCGGGAGGCGCGCACGCTCGCGCGATACCGTCGCGCCCTCCTCGGTCACGGTCAAGGTGCAAAACGGGAACGGGTCCGTCGGCGCCGCCGAAGAGGCGGCCTCCCTGCTTGCCCGGCGCGGATACAAGGCGACGAACGGTGGGAACGCCGACCGCCAGGACCACTTCGAGACGATCGTCCGCTACAACGCGGCCGCGCGCGACGGACGGACCGCGGCCGACCAGGTCGCCAACCTCTTCGGCGATGCCGAGGTGCGGGCGGCGCCGCCGGGGCTCGACCTCGCCGCGACGCTCCAGGTCGTCGTCGGAAAGACGTTTACCGGAAAGCTGGCGCCGGGCCCCGCGGACGAGACGCCCTCGCACCGGCCGCCGACGGTCACGAGGGACGCGACGCTTGCGCCGGTTCTCGCGCGCGCCCAGCGCAAGGTCGACTTCCAGCTCCTCGTCCCGACCCTCCGCGACGCGAGCTCGAAGCTCGCGGACGACGAGCCGGTCCGCGTCTACGACCTGAGCGGCGAGGACGCCGTCCGCATCGTCTTCAACGGGCCGCAGGCGACGGACTACTGGGGGATCCAGGAGACGAGCTGGACCGAAGCGCCGATGCTCGACGGTCCCAGCGTGACGCGCACGATCGCAGGGCGGGAGTACCGTCTCTTCTTCACCGGGCCGAAGCTGCACGTCGTCGCGTTCGAGGAGAACGGCGCCGTCTACTGGGTCTCGAACACGCTCCTCGACGGCCTCTCGAACGAGACGATGCTCGCGATCGCGCGGGGCCTGAAGCCGGTTCGCCTCTGAGGCGGCACTACACTCGCACGGTGAGGAAGGAACCAATCGGGGTGGTCGGCGCGGGGTGGGTCGGTCTCGTGACCGCCGCGTGCCTCGCCGAGCTCGGCCACCCGGTCACGGTGCGCGACATCGTTCGCGACAGGATCGAAGAGCTCGAGGCCGGGAGGCTCCCCATCTACGAGCCCGGCCTTGCCGAGCTCCTCGAGCGAAATCGCGGCTCGGTCCGCTTCACACTCGACCTCGACGAGGTGTTCGAGGACGCTCGCATCGCGTTCGTCTGCGTCGGGACGCCCTCGACGTACTCCGGCGACGCCGACCTCTCAGCCGTCTGGCGCGTTCTCGACGAGGTGCCCGAGCTCGACGAGCGTGCGATTCTGGTCATGAAGAGCACGGTTCCTGTCGGGACGGGCGAGAAGGTACGAGCGGAGCTCGACGCGCGCGGCCTCGGTCACGTCGGCTATGTGGCCAACCCGGAGTTCCTCGCCGAGGGGACGGCGATCGAGAACTTCATGCGCCCGGACCGAATCGTGATCGGAAGCTTCGCCGAAGGAGACGGCGACGTCGTCGCCGCCCTCTACGGCCCGCTCCGCGCGCCGGTCGTCCGGGCCGACATCGCCTCCGCGGAGATGATCAAGCTCGCGTCGAACGCCTTCCTGATGACGCGGATCAGCTTCGTGAACGAGATCGCGAACGTGTGCGAGCTCGTCGGCGCCGACGTCGCCCGCGTAGCAGAGGGGATCGGGCTCGACCACCGCCTCGGGCCGCACTTCTTGCGCGCCGGCATCGGCTACGGCGGAAGCTGTTTCCCGAAGGACTCGCTCGCGCTCAAGCAGCTCGCCGCGAACTCCGGATACCATTTCCAGCTCCTGAGCGCCGTGATCGAGGTGAACGAGCTCCAGAAGCGGCGAATCGTGGCCAAGCTCACGAAGCACCTCGGGTCGCTTCAGGGCAGGACGGTCGCGCTCCTCGGGCTCGCGTTCAAGCCGAACACGGACGACATCCGGGAGGCCCCGAGTCTCGTGCTCGCGTCCCGCCTCCTGGCCGAGGGCGCGCGGGTACGGGCGTGGGACCCGGTGGCCGTCGAAGAAGCGAGGAGACACCTGAGCGGGGTCGAGTTCGCGCACTCGATCCTCGACGCGGTGCGCGACGCCGACGCCGCCGTGATCGTGACGGAGTGGGAGGAGCTCGGCGGTCTCGCGTCGACGGATGTGCGCGAGGCGATGCGAACCCCGTTCATCGTCGACGGCCGGAACATGCTCGATCCCGCGAGGGCGGGAGCGGCCGGGTTCGCGTACGAGGGAATCGGGCGCGCCTCGTCGTCGCTTCGGATGCTTTCCGCTACTCGAGCAGAGGGCGCCCTCCCGCGCTGATGGAGGCAATCCTCCTCGCCGGCGGAAAGGGGGAGCGCCTGGGCGAAGCGGCCCGGGGAGCTCCGAAGCCGCTCGTCCGCGTGTCCGGCCGTCCGCTGGCGGCCTACCAGGTGGCGCGCCTCGCCGCGGCCGGCGTCGAGCGCGTGATCGTGAGCTGTGCGGCGGGAACCGAGGAGCTCTTCGAGTCGGAGCTCCAGGGTCTCGGAGCGGACATCGCCGCGGTCGGCGAGCCCGAGCCGCTCGGGCGCGGCGGTGGTCTCCGGCTGGCCGCGGCTGCGCGTGTCGAGACCGGGCCGATCTACGCCCTCAACGGGGACGAGATTCTCGACGTCGACTTGCCCGCGCTCCTCGCCTTCCATCGCGAGCGGCAAGCCGCGGCCACCGTCGTCGTGGCGCCGATGCCGTCGGCCTTCGGCGTCGTCGAGCTCGACGAGGGCGACCGCGTGCTCGGCTTCCGCGAGGCGCCCCGGCTTCCCCACTGGGTGAACGCCGGCCTCTACGTCCTCGACGAGGAGGCGATCGACGGGTTGCCCGAGCGGGGCGATCACGAGCGAACGACGTTTCCCGAACTCGCGGCCGCGGGCCGGCTCGCCGCGTTTCGGCACGAGGGGCTCTGGCTCACCGTGAACACGCCGAAGGAGCTGCGCCTCGCGGAGGAATACGTGCGCGGGCACCCGGAGCTCGCGCCGTCCGGCCTGGAGGCGCTACCGTGAGCGAGTCCCCGTCCCAGCCTTCGCGCTTCGACAGTTGCGAGAACGAGGTCCGCCACGTCGACAAGCCGTGGGGATACGAGGTGATCTGGGGGCTCACGGAGCGCTACTGCGGCAAGCTCCTGTTCGTCCGCGCCGGCGAGCAGCTCAGCCTCCAGCTGCACCGGAGGAAGGACGAGGTCATCTACGTCCACGACGGCGAGATAGAGCTCGAGATCGGCGACGAGGGGAGCGCGCGCGAATCGCGCGTGATCCCGGCCGGCCGCGCTTTCCGCCTCCGTCCCGGCGTCGTGCACCGCTGGCGCGCGCTCGAAGACTCGGTGATCCTCGAGGTGTCGACGCCCGAGATCGACGACGTCGTCCGGCTGGAGGACCAGTACGGGCGCGCGGAGGCGTGAGTAAACTCGACCGCCGTATGGCTACCACCACCCCTGATCACGACGTCAAGAACCTCTCGCTCGCCCCGGACGGTCTCGCCCGAATCCTGTGGGCCGACCGGCAGATGCCCGTCCTCGCGACGATTCGCGAGCGCTTCGAGCGCGAGCAGCCGCTCGCGGGCTACCGCGTCGCCGCTTGCCTCCACGTCACGTCCGAGACCGCGAACCTCGCACGCACGCTGAAGGCCGGGGGCGCGGAGATCGTCCTCTGCGGCTCGAACCCGCTCTCGACGCAGGACGACGTCGCCGCCGCGCTCGTCGTCGAGTACGGAATACCCGTCTTCGCGAGCCGCGGCGAGGACAACGAAACCTACTACGCGCACATCCAGGCGGCGGTCGACCATCGACCTCGGATCACGATCGACGACGGCGCCGACGTCGTGAGCGTCCTCCACTCCTCGCGCCGCGAGCAGCTCGACGAGATCGTCGGCGGGATGGAGGAGACGACGACGGGCGTCATCCGTCTGAGGGCGCTCGAGGCCGAGGGCGGGCTCGGCTACCCGATCATCGCCGTCAACGACGCGAACACGAAGCACCTGTTCGACAACCGCTACGGCACCGGCCAGTCGACGATCGACGGAATCATCCGCGCGACCAACGTCCTCTTCGCCGGGCGCAAGTTCGTCGTCGCCGG
>JALZGN010000165.1 GCA_030861005.1 Actinomycetota bacterium | reverse complement strand
ATTCCGCGCCCGACTCGGATACCTCGCGGCGACCGTGGTCGTCGTCTCCATCGCCGTGGCGGAGCTCGCGTTTCTCTTCGAGCACGACCGCCGCGATCCGGCATTCGACTCGTTCGGCGACGCGCTCCTCTGGTCGTTTTCGACCGTGCTCGCCCTCCAGGCCGAGCCTGTCCCCGTCAGCGAGGGTCCAAGGATCGCGATGCTCGCGGGGTTTCCTGTTCGGGCTGGTTGTCGTCGCGCCGCTCGCGGGTGCAGTGGGCGCCTTCCTCGTCGACGACCGTCGGGAGCGGGCCGAGCGCGACGGGGGGACGGGTGCGTGATCGGGGTCGGAGCGCCTCGCGAAAAGCCGGTGGCCGTTCCGCGCACGAATCGATCTACCGAACAGCGCCCTCTCTCGAGGGGAACTGCTCGAGGACGGTGGCGATCGCTTCGCGCTCCTCCTCGTCGATCGCCTCAGAGGAGAGCGCGCGGCGCGCAATCCTCGTTCCGACCTCGGCCGCGGCCCGGGCACGGTCCTCGGCCCCGCCTTCCGCCGCCGCTTGCGCTACTCGCAGGCTCGCATGGAGGAGGGCGTCGACCGCGCGGGCGTCCGAGCTCGCATAGCGGCCGATCTGGGTCAGGGCTTCCAGGTAGTCGGAGAAGGTGTCGCGCTTCATGAGGATCGTGACGTCCTTGTCTGGGAAGTGACGGATCGGAGCCGGCGCCGGCTCCGCCGCGATCCGCTCGAGGATCGCCTGCAGATAGCCGATGCACGTGGCCGCCGTCGTCGGATCGTTGACCGAGGGCGAGAGCGCCTTCACCGCGATGTCGGCCAACTGGCGGACGCCGTAGCCGACATCCTGTCGGAGATCGCGTTCGGGAGCGATCGCGATCGCGCGCCGCACCGCGGTCGCGCATTCGTCTGGATCGGCGCCCGTCCAGACCCGCACGATCGGGTGGCGCGGCGTCACGAAGTCGCCAGGTGCGACGAGGAGCTCGAGGCGAAACGATCCGCCTTCGATCGTTTTCGGGATGTCGTCGAGCGACTGGACGAAGCCGGGCTCCTCCGAGTACACCAGCGTCGGGGGCGACTCACCATCCCAGCGGGCGACGACCGCCTCGAGATCCGCGTCCACGATGGCGTCGCCGTACGAGCTCGGGTACCGGTTCTCGACGGCAGCGAGGGTTGCATCCGCGATCCGCTTGGCGATGTTCGAGACCTGGATCGAGTGGCCCATGTGGTGGACGAAGACGAGCAGGAGGGCGAGCGCGACGAGCGCGAGGGCGAGCGCGAGCGTCAGCGTCAGTCCGGGAAGGAAAGACTCCTCGCCTTCTTCGACCGAGCGGAGGGCGACGAGGCAGTAGATGAAGACGCCGACGAAGACGCCGGCGATTGTCTGGTTGAGGCGATCCCCGAGAAAGCCCCGGAGCGCCCGCGGCGTGAACTGCTGCGAGACGAGCTGAAGCGAGACAATCGTGAGCGAGAAGGCGACGCCGGCCACGGTCGCGACCGTCGTGGCGATCGTCTGCAGAACCGCTCGGGCAGCGGGAGGCCCGGCGGGAAAGAGGGTGAGGACACCGTCGCTTCCGCCCGTGCGATCGAGACGCGTCGTCGCGAGCGCGAGCCCCGCAAACGCGAACGCGATCAACCCCGGGAGGAAGAGGTAGTTGTAGCGGAGGTTCCGGAGGCTGTTAGTCAGTGGCGCTAGGAGAGACCGTGACATCAGATCGGCTTTTTCCCGTTCGACGCCATCGAAAAGCTCGGGGAGGCCTCCCCGGCCGCTCGGAAGCGACGAGGAAGCCAAGAACAGTCCGCTTGCGCCCGTGGAGCCGAGCGTCGCAGGGCGGGTCGCGGTCGTGATTGCGACGCGAAACCGCCGCGCCTCCCTCGTGCGGACGCTTGCGCGCATTGACGCGCTCGCCGAGCGCCCGGCGGTCGTCGTCGTCGACAACGCCTCGTCCGACGGGACGCCGGCACTCGTCCGCCGCGCGTTCCCGTCCGTACGCGTCCTCTCGCTCGGCGAGAAACGTCGGACCGCTCGCGCGAACGAGTGGTGTTCAAGAGGCGACGGAACGGTACGTCGCGTTCAGCGACGATGACTCATGGTGGCGGCCGAGCGCGCTCGTTCGTGCCGCCGCGATGTTCGACGAGTTCCAGAGGCTCGCCGTCGTCGCGGCGTGTGTCCTCGTCGGCGAACGGGGCGGCGAGGACGCGACGATGCGCGAGATGGCCCGGAGCCCTCTTCTTGCGTCTTCCCCGCTACCCGGACCGCGTGTGCTCGGATTTGTCGCTTGCGGCGCGGTCGTGCGTGGAGACGCCTTTCTCGCCGTCGGCGGCTTCCGCGAGCGCCTAATGGGATTCGAGGAGACGCTCCTCCCGGTCGACCTCGCACGCGAGGGTTGGGATCTCGGGCGGCCCGGCGCCCGCCGTGTCGTTGCGGCGTCCTGGAAGGGGGTCGCGGACTAGCGTGACGTTGGGCGCCGCGCGTGGTTCCCTGCGAACGCGTCGTCTCGCGCCAGTCGCGCTCGCGCTTTTCTCCCTCCTGACGGCACCGGCGGCGCTCGGAGCGACGGTTCGAGTGGTGGAGACGACGGTCACCGAGGGAGGCGAGACGTTCACGGACCGAGCAGTGGTTCTACGAGGCGGGCGCCGGCGAGGCGAACGAGATCGCGATCTCGCGTGCGTCCGGACGCATCGCGATCGAGGATCGGGGCGCGACGATCGCGGCCCGCGAGCCCTGCACGGCGACCGGGCCGAACGAAGCGGCGTGTCCGGCCGCCGGCATCCACTTCGTCCGGGTTCGGGCGAGCGACGGTGACGACCTCGTCATCGCGACCTCCGTCGGCCGGACGACGATCGACGCGCGCGGCGGAAGCGGAGACGACACCATGTTCGGTGGCGCCTGGTTGGATTTCCTGTCGGGCGGCCTCGGCGAGGACGCGCTGGCGGGGCGGCCAGGCGACGACTCCTTGGACGGCGGCCCCGGCGCCGACACGCTGCGCGGCGGACGGGGCTTCGATTCGGTCGAGTACGCGAGCAGGGTGAAGGCGGTGCGCATCGACTTCGACGGGCGCCGGAACGACGGCGAGCGGGGCGAGGCGGACACGATCTCCGCGGACGTCGAAGGCGCTGTCGGAGGAGCGGGAGACGACCTTCTCATCGGAGACAGGAAGCGGAACGTTCTCGCTGGCAGTGGAGGCGACGACACGATCACGGGTCGCGCCGGCCCCGACGGGCTCCACGGGGGAGCGGGCGACGATCGAGTGCGTGGAGGCGAGGGGCGCGACCTGGTGGAGGGGGCGAGCGGCGACGATCTCCTCGTCGGAGGTCGCGGGTACGACGCCCTTCTCGGCGAGCCCGGCCGCGACCGCATCCTCGCCCGCGACCGCGCGTACGACGCCGTCGAGGGCGGCCCGGGCCGCGATCGCGGCTGCGTCGACCGAGGGCTCGATCGCGTGCAGGAAGTGGAGAGGCTATGCGAACTCCGCCCGGGCCAACTTGCGGGGTAGGTTGCCTGGGACGTCGGCCGTCCCGAAGGAGTTCGCGCTCGGTCGCTCATCCTGCTCGTTCGGTAGTTCCCGGATCTGAGCCTTTCGCTGCAACCGAGGGAACCAACGCTCGATCTCGAGGCTCACGACCGCGTGGACGAGCCACGCTCCAGGAGACTGCGGGGCCGATCCTCCTTCCGCCTCGCCTCTCGGCGAGCGCGTCCAGATAGGGTCAGTGCCGGCGTACGCCTCGGCAAGTGCCACTCCGAAAGGACGGACAGATGCGAGTCGGTGTGCTGGGAACGGGAGTCGTGGGGACGACCCTGGCGGGCAAGCTTCGCGAGCTCGGCCACGAGGTGCGAGTTGGCTCGCGCGACGGCTCGAAGGGCGACGGCACCTTCTCGGACGTCGCCGCGCACGGGGAGCTCCTGCTCAACTGCACCGCCGGCGTCGCATCGTTGGCCGCGCTCGAGCAGGCTGGGGAAGAGAGCCTGCGCGGCAAGGTGCTCGTCGACGTCGCGAACCCACTCGACTTCTCCGGAGGTTTCCCGCCCCGGCTGAGCGTGTGCAACGACGACAGCCTCGCCGAGCAGATCCAGCGGCGCTTCCGCGAGGCGCGCGTCGTGAAGGCGCTCAACACGGTCGGTGCTCCGGTGATGGTCGAGCCGGGAATCGTCCCCGACGAGCACACCCTCTTCGTCGCCGGCGACGACCAGGCGGCCAAAGAGGAGGTCGTCCGGCTCCTCGAGAGCATGGGGTGGTCGCGCGAGCGGGTCATCGATCTCGGCGGGATCGAGGCCAGCCGCGGCCTCGAGATGTACCTCCCGCTCTGGGTCTCGCTCTTCCGCAAGCACGGCTCGCCGCTCCTGAACGTGCGCGTCCTTCACGGCTCGCCGCCCGCGGCCGGGATCTGAGCGTTAGCGGCCGCCCGGCGGCGTCCCGGCAGGTAGGTCAGCCGCAGCTGCGTCCGAGCGACCGAGTCTTGCTCGCAGCGGCGATCCGGTTGCTGCCCCGCTCCCGCTGGAACTCGTTCCTGGTGACCCCGACCACGTTGCTTCGTTCGCACCGACGCCTGGTGGCCCGCCGTTGGACCTACTCCAGTCGGATCCGGCCGGCCGCCGGTCGGTGGCGTGATCCACCACTCGTCCTCCGCTTCGAGCGCGAGAACCCGCGCTGGGGTTACCAGCGGATCGTTGGCGAGCTCAACGGGCTCGGGGTAACCGTCTCAGCCACGACCGTTTGGAAGATCCTGCACCAGGCGGGCATCGGCCCGGCCGGTGAACGTTCCGGCCTCTCGTGGCGGGTCTTCCTGCGCCAGCAGGCCAAGAGCATGCCCACCTCGACCTCGACCAGGCCGAAGACGAGCAGCGCGAGCCCGACGAGCGAGACGAGCGCCTCGAGCCGGTTCGAGTCCGAGATCGCGCGGACGCGCACCCTGGTCGAGGAGCAAGCAGGAGATGTCGCGCACGACGAGTTCCGGATGGACGAGCGCTGCTGCTACCTGAAGATCTGTCCCTCGTTCGTGGCACAACCTCTTTTCGAGAGACCTCATCAGCGGGATCTACCTGCCCCCTGCCTACTGGGGCTGCCTCATCGCCGCTGAAGTCGCAGATCAGCACGAACCCAGGCTAGAACATCAGCGGGCGTACCAAAGCGGCGCGCGGCTCGCCCCGGGTTCGGATTCGCCTGCTTCAGGGGAGCGCGGTGCCTCTGCCGCATCCCCGGCAAACCTGCTGATGTAGATGCACGTTCGCAGGCCTCCCGTTTTAGGAGGTGCTCCGTGAAGTGCTGGCCGGTTGTTTCAAGCCGAAGATGGCGTCCTCGGCCAACGTCGGGGACAGGATTGTGGGGACAGCCGCGCGCGATCTCGGGGAAGGGCGCGAAGGATAGAAGAAGGCCATTTGCAGACCTTTTCTGAAGCCCTCTGGCGGACTCGAACCGCCGACCCCCTCCTTACCATGGAGCTTTCAGCGGCGGAAGCGCGGGGGCCCGGGGGCACGCGCGCGCAAGAAACGGGCGCAACGTAAGAGAACCTTCCTGTGCAATGTGCCCCGCGCGTGCCCCCGGATGGTCGGCCTGGTGTTCCCTCCATGTTCCCTCGCGACTGTGTCACGCCAGACAACATTGAAATGTTCGCTCACTG
>JALZGN010000164.1 GCA_030861005.1 Actinomycetota bacterium | reverse complement strand
CCGCCCGCACCGCCTCGGCGCGGTGCGGAGCCGCTTCCTGCCGAGCCGCCCAGCCGACGGGAACCGTTCTCGCCGTCCCAGGCGCCTGTACCCACGGTTCCGGAGGCGCGGCCTCGGGCGCCCGTGGCCCTCCCCCGCGCGCCGGAGGTCTCGGACAACGCCCCCGGACGACCCCCGCCGGAGCGACCGCGCTCCCGCCTTCGCCTGCGCTTGCCCTTTCGCCGAGGCGAGCGCTCGCAGCTCGACCAACCGGTCGAGCCCCGGATCGAGGAGGGATCGTTTGGAACGTGCGCCCGCTGCGGCAACCCGATCGGGGAGGCGCGCCTCGAGGCGATGCCGTACGCGACGCTGTGCATCGACTGCAAGCGCCTCGAAGAGACGGTCGAGCCCGTCGAGCTGCAGGCTGACGAGGTCGCGCCGCCCCTCCCGGCAGCCGCACGCGCCGGGCACGGAGGTCAATCCTCGGAGCCCGCTCGCACGGCGGGCGCCTTCGAGACGACGGACCGCGCCGAACGTCGCGCCGAGCACGTCCGGTCGCCGGACGAGCGCGAGGCGCGACCACCCGCGGAGGCCGAGCCGAGCGGTTCGACCCCGGAACCGGAGCAGGAGAGGGAGCCGGCCGGCACGGATCTCGAACCGGCCGGGGAGGCACGCGAAGACGTCGAGGGCGAACGCGTATCAGAGGCGCGCGCGAGGGAAGCGCCCGCCCCTGAGCCGAGCGGCGAGCCACCGCCGAGCCGGGAGCGCCCCCGCGAGGAGCTTCCTCCTCGCGAAGAGGAGCCGTCCCTGCCGCCGAGCCCGGAGCGCCCCGGCGAGGAGCTACCTCCTCGCGAAGAGGAGCCGCACGCGCCACCCGAAGTCCAGCCGCCGCGTCTCGCTCCTCTCCCGGCGCCCGCGGACGACTCTGAGGCGGCGAGGGAGTCCTCGCCCGTCACGAGCCGCGTCGTCCGCCTCGACGACCGCCGCGGGGGCGCGCGGCAGTGGAACGTCTGGGAGCTCGAGCGGATCGCGCGCGAGGAGGCGCGACGGGCGCCGGACGGCGCCGAGAACCTCTCGTATCTCCTCCTGCACCTGCGCCGCTTCGCGACGCCGGGCGGCGACCTCCCCCGCGACTTCGACGGCCTCGTTCGCGAGTCGTTCGGCCCGCTCCTCGCACGGCTCGACCGGGCGTGAACGCCGAGCTCCTCGAGCGCCAGGTCGCGCTCGCGGGGGTCGCTCTCCTCGCCGCGCTCGGGACGTTCGCGCTTGGGCCCGGCAGCGCACGGCAGGAACCGTCGGGTGCGCCCGCGGCGTTGGCCGTCTCGGTCCCGTGGAAAGAAGCCGCGGTCGGCGTCTACGGGCCGGGCTTCTACGGACGGACGACGGAGTGCGGGATCCGGCTGACGCGCCGGACCGCCGGCGTTGCCCATCCTGAGCTCCCCTGTGGCGCGTGGATCGTCGTCTCGCACAGCGGCCGCGAGGTCGACGCGCGCGTCGTCGACCGCGGCTCCTTCGGACCCGGCGAGGAGTTCGCCCTGACGCAGGCGCTGGCCACGAGGCTCGGCGTCGCCGGGATCGAGCTCGTCCGGTGGAGGTTCGCCTCCGGCGCCCGCTAGAGTAGGAGGGCGTGCTCGATCGCGTGCGTGGCTCCGCACGCACATGTAGAACCAACAGCTACTGAGAGGGAGCCCGCGTCCGGGAGGCAAGACGTCCAACCGGCAGGGCACCCACCTGGTTCGCCAGGTTCCTCACGTGCGGGGCATCATCGGCGGGATGGGGCACGCTTCCTTTTTTGCCCGCTACCGTGAGTAGATGCGGGAAGCGACCGGAACGAGCGCGAAGAACGGAGATCTCGCCTGGGTTCGACTCGAGGTCGACGAAGGCCGAATCGTCCGCGCCGACGGGGAGGGTCCCGACGTCGCCGAGCTTCTACGGGCGACGATCGGCCTCCCCATCCTCGAGGCGGCTGCCGTCCCCGGCTCGCCGCTCGCGACGGATGCGCTCCACGATGCGCTCGCTCCCGTCGCTGCTGCCCGCCCGCATCCGCAGCGGGTCGCGGTCGCCATGAGCGGCGGGGTCGACAGCGCGGTCGCGCTGCTCCGCGCCCGCGCCGCCGGGCACGAGCCGGTCGGGGTGACGCTTCGCCTCTGGATCGACCCCGCCGGGCCCGATTCCGAGCGCGCCTGCTGCTCGCCCGCCTCGGTCGTCGCCGCGCGGGAGACGTGCCACGCGCTCGGCGTCCCGCACTTCACCCTCGATCTTCGCGAGGAGTTCCGGCGCGCGGTCGTCGCCCCGTTCATCTCGGGTTACGCGCGCGGCGAGACGCCGAACCCGTGCATCCGCTGCAACGGCGGCTTTCGCTTCGCCGAGCTCCTCGCGTTCGCCAAGCGAGTCGGCGCGCGCAAGCTCGTTACCGGACACTACGCGCGCGTCGTCGAGCACCGCGGTCGCGTGCTCCTCGCGCGCGGCTCCGACCTGGGCAAAGACCAGTCGTACATGCTCGCGCGGCTCGACCCGCGCCAGCTCGCCCACGTTTGGTTTCCGCTCGGCGACCAGGACAAGGCCGCGACGCGAGCCGAGGCGTGGGCGGCGGGCCTTCCGGTCGCCGGACGCGGCGAGAGCCAGGAGGCGTGCTTCCTCGCGGGCGCCGACTACCGCGACTTCCTCGCGCGCCAGGGGCTTCCGCTCGCCGAAGGCCGCGTCGTCGACGAAGACGGCCGCCTCCTCGGACGCCACGACGGCTTCTGGCGCTTCACCCCGGGGCAGCGGCGAGGCCTTGGCGTCGCGACGGGGAAGCCGCTCTTCGCTCTCACGACGAGCGCCCGCACGAACACCGTCGTCGCCGGCCCGCGTGCGTCGCTCGCCCGGACGACGATTCACGCTCGTCACGGCCGGCTCTTCGTTCCCGTCGAGCGCGTTGCCGCCAAGCTCCGCTACCGCTCGCCGGCGACGCCGGCCTCGGTCGCGGCCGAGAGCAGCGGCTTTCGGCTCACCCTCGACGAACCGGCGTACGGCGTCGCGCGAGGCCAGGCGGCTGTCCTCTACGAGGAGGATGTCGTCGTCGGCGCCGCTCTCGTCGCGTCGGCGAAGTAGGGAGAGGGGGCGAGTACAATCGTCGATCCCGTAACCGCCACCGTGCGCGACCTCGCCCAGTCCTTCTCGTCCGCCCGGCCGGCCGCGGTGCCGCGATGAGCGACGCCGTCAGGCTGACCGTTCCGCACGTGCGCCGCTACCACGGCGTCGTGCGACTCGTCGTCGCCGGCCTCGCGGCGCGCCTCGACTTCCCTTACGAGCAGCTAGAGGACGTGCAGCTCGCGCTCGACACCCTGCTGGGAAGCGACGGCTACATCGCGGGCGACGAGGTGACGGTCGAGGTCTCGGTGGGAGAGACCGGGCTTGAGATCGTCGTCGGGCCGCTCGACGCCGGGCGCCTTGAGCGGGAGCTGGCCGCGGAACTCGACGAGAGCCACGGAGTCGGCCTTCGGCGCCTGCTCTCGACGGTGACGGGAGGCTTCGGCGTCGAGCGACGCGACGGCGGCGAGTGGGTGCGGATGCGAAAGGCTGCGCCGGGCGGGGTCGCGCGAGCGTGAGCACGCGCGAGAAGGCCGACCGCGAGCTCCTCCGCCGCTACCACGAGCAGGGCGACCTCGAGGCGCGCGAGCGCCTGATCGAGCAGTACCTGCCGCTCGTCCGGTCGCTCGCGCGCCGCTACTCCTACCGGGGCGAGCTGGTCGAGGATCTGGTCCAGGTCGGGTGCATCGGGCTCATCAAGGCGATCGACCGCTTCGACGTGAACCGGGGCGTCGAGCTCACGACGTACGCGACGCCGAACATCATCGGCGAGATCAAGCGCCACTTCCGCGACAAGGGCTGGTCGGTCCGGGTGCCGCGCGGCCTCCAGGAGCTGAACGTGCGCCTGTCGCGGCTGATCGAGGAGCTGACGGTGCAACTCGAGCGCTCGCCCACGATCGCCGAGCTCGCGAAGGCGGCCGGCGTCGACGAGGAGGAGGTTCTCGAGGCGCTCGAGACGGGACAGGCGTACGCGACGCTCTCGCTCTCGGCGCCCGCGCTCGGCGAGGAGTCCGAGGATCTCGACCCCCTCGAGTCCCTGGGCGAGCTCGAGCACGAGTACGAGGTGAGCGAGGACCGGGCCGTCCTCGCGCCCGGGCTCCGCGTGCTCGACGATCGTGAGCGCCGGATCCTCCATCTGCGCTTCTTCGAGGGGCTCACTCAATCTCAGATCGCGCAGCAGGTCGGGATCTCGCAGATGCACGTCTCGCGGCTCATCCGCCGGGCGCTCGAGAAGATTCGCGAGGAGATCGCGACGGAAGGCGACGGGCGGGCCGAGCGGGGCGCAGCCCCCGGCTAGTCGAAGCAGCCGCGCGTCGGGCTCGCATGCCGGCGGCGCCCGTTCGATGCCGGGCGCGCCCGGGCCGCGTAGCGGTTACCCGCGCGAGAAGCGCTCCCCCGGGGCCCTTCGGGCCCGAGCCCCCTTGACGCGATCGTACTTGCGTACGGCAGGAGCGTGGTGCGCGGAGTGCGCCGAGTTCGTGGCGGTACGATCGCCTGGTGCGCACGACCGCCGAGCTGCGAGAGGGGTTCCTCTCCTTCTTCGAGTCGAAGGGGCACGTGCGGCGGCCGTCAGGATCCGTGATCCCGCCGCCCGACGACCCGACGACGCTCTTCACCGTTGCGGGCATGCAGCCCATGAAGCGGTGGTTCCTCGGCCTCGAGGAGCCGCCGTCCCCGCGTGTGACGACGGCGCAGAAGGTCATGCGCGCCGGAGGCAAGCAGAACGACCTCGACGACGTCGGGCGGACCGCTCGCCATGCGTCCTTCTTCGAGATGCTCGGGAACTTCTCGTTCGGCGACTACTTCAAAGACGGCGCCATCGATCTCGCCTGGGAGTTCGCGACCGAGGAGATGCGCTTCCCCGCGGAGCGACTCTGGGCGACGGTATTCGCCGGCGACCCTGAGCTCGAGCTCGGCGAGGACGAAGTCGCGATCGCCGGCTGGCAGCGCGTCGGGATCCCCCGCGAGCGGATCGTTGGCCTCCCGCGCGCCGAGAACTTCTGGCAGGCGGCCGACACCGGGCCGTGCGGGCCCTGCTCGGAGCTCTATCTCGACCGTGGCCACGAGCAGGGATGCGGCTCGCCCGATTGCGCGCCCGGCTGCGACTGCGATCGCTTCCTCGAGTTTTGGAACCTCGTCTTCATGGAGTTCGACCTCGACGAGACCGGCACGCTCACGCCGCTACCCCGGCAGAACATCGACACCGGCCTCGGGCTGGAGCGGGGCGCGATGCTCCTCCAGGGCGTCGAGTCGATCTTCGAGACGGACGGCTACCGGCTGATCATGGACTGGGTCACGGAGCGCACGGGTGTCCGCTACGGCGAGACCGAGACGGCGACGAAGGCGCATCGCGTCCTCGCCGACCACGGACGCGCGATGACGTTCCTGATCGCGGACGGCGTGCGGCCCGGAAACGAAGGGCGCGGATACGTCCTTCGCCGTGTCGTCCGGCGCACCATCGTCCACGGGCGCGACATCGGCCTGACGGAGTTCCTTCCGGCCCTCGCCGACGTCGTGATCGAGCAGAACGCGGCCGCCTACCCGGAGCTCCGCGAGCATCGGGCCGAGATTCGCGGCCTCCTCGGCGCCGAGGAAGCCCGTTTCGCGCGGACGCTCGAGTTCGGCGAGCGGCTCTTCGAGTCCGCCGCGTCACAGGGCGCCGTCTCGGCCGACGAGGCGTTCCGGCTCCACGACACCTACGGCTACCCGATCGAGCTCACCGTCGAGCGGGCGGCCGCTCGCGGCGTCCCGGTCGACGTCGACGGATTCCACCGCCTGATGCAGGAGCAGCGCGAACGGTCGCGCTCGGCGAGCGGCGGCGACGAGATCCGGGCGGCCGACTTCGCGCGGGCGGCCGGGTTCGAGAGCGAGTTCGTCGGCTACGAGAAGACGGACGTGCTGACGCAGCTCGGTGCCCTCGAAGCCCTGGGCGACCGGCGCTTTCTCGCGAAGCTCCGCGAGTCACCCTTCTACGCCGAGGGCGGCGGCCAGGTGAGCGACCACGGATGGATCGAGAAGGACGGCACGCGCGCCGAGCTCGTCGGCGCCTACCGCTTCGGCGACGACCAGGCGCTCGTTTTCGAGGGCGACGGGTTCGCAGCGGGCGACCGCGTCCGGGCCGTCGTTCCCTGGCCCGTCCGCTTTCCGACGATGGCGAATCACACCGCCACCCATCTCCTGCATCGGGCGCTCCGGGAGGTGCTCGGCGACGACGTCCGTCAGGCGGGATCCGCCGTCGGCCC
>JALZGN010000161.1 GCA_030861005.1 Actinomycetota bacterium | reverse complement strand
GCGTAGTCGAGCCCCGAGACCCACGTCAGGACGAGCGCGACGACGAGCGCGGCTTGCGCGATCTCGTCGGCGATGGCGCCGCCCGCGGCGAGGCCGCCGAGCGCGGCCGCGATGGCCTGCACCCACGTCTTCAGCTTCCCGAGATCGCGCGCGCTCATGACGATGCCTCGCTCGAGCGCGGCGAGCCGCAGGCCGGACACGAGAATCTCGCGCACGACGATGGCGGCGACGATCCATGCGGGCAGGACGCGCCCGACGAGCATGACGAGCGCCGCGAGAACGAGGATCTTGTCGGCAATTGGGTCGAGGAGGCGGCCGAGATCCGATGATTCTGCGCGTCGCCGCGCCCACCAGCCGTCCAGCCAGTCGGTCACCATCGCGACCGTGAAGACCGCCGTCGCCCAGTAGTCGTGATCGGGGAAGTCCCAGGCGAAAAGGAGGATCACGGCGGGCACCGCGGCCGTCCGCGCCACCGTGAGCTGGTTCGCGAAGCTCACGCGGGAGAGAATACGGCGGCGAATGCCCGAAGGAGCGGTCTTCAGGAAGGTCCTCGTCGCGAACCGGGGCGAGATCGCGATCCGGATCTTCCGCACGCTGCGCGAGCTCGGGATTGCGTCGGTCGCCGTCTACTCGGAGGTCGACCGCAACTCTCTCCACGCACGGACCGCCGACGAGGCGTACCTCGTGGGGCCGGGGGAACCGGCGGAGAGCTACCTGAAGATCGACCGGATCGTCGAAGTCGCCAGGCAGGCAGGCGCCGACGCCATTCACCCCGGCTACGGGTTCCTGGCCGAGAACGCGGCGTTCGCGCGGGCATGCGGGGAGGCCGGGATCGTCTGGATCGGCCCGCCGCCCGAGTCGATCGAGCTCATGGGCTCGAAGATCGCAGCGCGACGCCTCATGGCGGACGCCGGCGTCCCGGTTATTCCGGGGACCACCGAGCCGGTCGAGACGGCCGAAGAGCTCGTCCGGACGGGCGAGAAGTACGGCTGGCCGCTTGCGGTCAAAGCGTCTGCCGGCGGAGGCGGCAAAGGGCTGAAGGTGGTGCACGGCCCGGGGGAGGCGGAGCGCGCGCTCGCATCGGCGCGGCGCGAGGGAGAGGCGTACTTCTCCGACTCCACGGTCTACGTCGAGAAGCTGATCGAGGACCCGCGCCACGTCGAGGTGCAGGTGCTGTGCGACGCGCACGGAAACGCGATCCACCTCGGCGAGCGCGACTGCACGATTCAGCGGCGTCACCAGAAGATCGTCGAGGAAACGCCTTCGCCCGCGGTGACGCCGGAGCTCCGTGACCGGATCGGCGCCGTCGCGCTCGAAGCCGCGCGCGCGGTCGGCTACCGGAGCGCAGGGACGATCGAGGGTCTCCTCGACCGCGACGGGACGTACTTCTTCCTCGAGATGAACACGCGGATTCAGGTCGAGCACACGATCACCGAGCTCGTGACTGGGGTCGACCTCGTCCGGGAGCAGGTGCTCATCGCGGCCGGCCGGCCGCTCTCGCTCGCGCAGGAGGACGTCATGATGCGCGGACACGCGATCGAGTGCCGGATCAACGCCGAGGACCCCGGGAACCGCTTCCTGCCGGCTCCGGGGACGATCACGGCGTACCGCGAGCCGGCCGGTCCCGGCGTGCGGGTCGACTCGGGCGTCGAGGCGGGCGCCGAGGTTGTCCCGCTGTACGACCCGCTTCTCGCGAAGCTCTGCGTCTGGGACGACGATCGGGAGCGCGCCCGGCGGCGGATGCTCCGCGCGCTCGCCGAGTACGTGATCGAGGGAGTGACGACGCTCGTTCCGTTCCATCTCGCGCTCCTCTCCCATCCCTGCTTCGTCGAAGGGACGACGTGCGACGGCCTCGTCGAGTCCGACGAGCTTGGCGGGGAGGCGGCGAAGTACGCGAAGCAGTTGTCTCATCTGACAACTAACATAGCGCGGCCGTCGGACGGGCCCGCTCGGGAGCGGGCCGTCACGGTCGAGGTCGACGGTCGCCGCTACGAGGTCAGATTCCGGGAGCCGGAGCCGCCGCACCTTGCGCTCGCCCGCCGACGGCGCGAGCGCAGGCGAACGGCTGACGACGGCGTTCCTCACGCTTCGGCGAGGGAGGCCGTGGTGAGCCCGATGCAAGGGACGGTCCTCGCGGTCGAGGTCGCCGAGGGCGATCAGATCGAGGCCGGTCGCGTCATCTGCGTCGTCGAGGCGATGAAGATGGAGAACGAGATCAAGGCGCACCGCGACGGGATCGTCACGCGCCTCTCGGTGGCGCCCGGCGCGGCCGTGAAGACCGGCCAGGTGATCTGCGTCGTCTCTGCGGACGGCGCCGCCCTGCCGCCGGAAACGGCGCTCGAGTGAGCGGCCGGCGCGCGACGAAGCCGCGGCATGTAAGGCAACCCTTACACTCGGAGCGTGGAGCCCGTCACGAGGACGGCCGAACGGGCGGGCGCAAGCGCTCGCGCGCTCTGCGCGGACGTCTCACGCGCGCACGCCGAGTCGCTCGCCGCGACCGCGAGTCACGTCGAAAACTGGGTCCTCGTCGAGTACCGGCGGCTCTGGAGCCGCGACACGATCGCGGGAAGCGGCCTCCCGGACGAGGCGAAGAAGCATCTCCGTTCTCAGCTCGCCGCGCTTCCTCGCTCGCGGCTTCTCTTCATCCGGCGCCCGGAGCGGAGGGGCGCGGGCCTTGAGGTCTTCTTCGGTCGCTCGCGGGAGCGCGAGCGGCGCTTCCACGCCCTCGAGATCGGAAGCTACGACGAGCTACCAGCCCTCGACTTCGCGGCGGCGCTCGACGGCGGCGCCGCCGTAGGGGAGGCGCTCGACCATCCTCTCCTCGTCGTCTGCACGCACGGGAAGCGCGACCGCTGCTGCGCGAAGTACGGCCGCCCGCTCTACGACGAGCTTCGCGAGGAAACGGACCCGGACTGGGTCTGGCAATCGACGCACGTCGGGGGCGACCGCTTCGCCGGGAACCTCGTCTGCCTCCCGGAAGGGCTCTTCTTCGGGCGGGTCGAGCGCCCGGACGTCTGGGGTCTTCTCGACGAGTACCTTGCCGGACGCATCGACCTCGGCCACTACCGCGGGCGTTCCGCCTACCCCTTCCCGGTGCAGGCAGCGGAGCGGCGCCTCCGCGAGGCGGCGGGACTCGCGGGGATCGACGACCTCGCGCTCGAGTCGGTGAGGCGGACGGGGGAGGCGGCGTGGACGGTCTGCTTTCGCGCCGCCGGCCGAGCGGCGGTCCACGAGGTCGACGTGGTCGGCGAGCTTGCGCTCGAGCCGACATACCTGACGTGCTCCGCCGCTACGCCTGTGCGTCCCCGCCGCTACGTGGCAAAGGCGCACCGCGTCCGGGATCGCTGATCCGAAGGAAGCCTTCGCGAACGAGTCGGCGGACGAGGACTAGCCGGCCCGCGTCGTCGAGGTCGCCCGGGAGCTCGCTCGCTCGAAACCTCCCCTCGGCGCGCGCGGCGTGCTCGAGATCCACGCGTGCGTGGGCGGGGAAAGCGATCGTCTTGCCCTCGAACGCGAGCGTCACCTGGTCGTCCTCGACCGCGAGGTCGGCGATCACCGTGGTGCGGCGCTCCACCGCCGTCGCGAGGTCGAGGTCTCGCAGCGCGCGGACCTGCGTCAGCTGGTCGTCGAGGATCGGGCGGCGCGTCGCGACGAAGCGGCGGCGCATGCGGCGCGCGACCGCGGCGGGATCGAGCCGGGCTGCGAGGGCATCGAGCAGTTCCTCGCCGCCGATGCCGTCCTCGGAGACCGAGCGGCGGAAGCGAACGTCGGCCTCGCACGCCGAGAGCGCGGCGCGGACGGCGTCGATCCACGTGTAGGGGTTGACGCCGACCGTCAGGTGAAGCGAGTCGGTCGCCGACGTAACCGCCTGGTGGAGCCAGCCGCGGGGGAGGTAGAGCGTGTCCCCGGGCCGAAGCGTCAGGTCGAGGACGCACGGGCCGGGGTCGCCCATCTCGGCCGTGTAGCGCTGCTCCTTGAGCGGGAGCTCCCAGGCAGGCTCGTAGACGAGCCAGCGCTTCTCACCCGCGACCTGGAGGACGAAGACGTCGTGCGTGTCGTGGTGGATCGGGAGCCCCTGCGAATCGCGCGGCGTCCAGTACGCGTTCGTCTGCACGGGGTGCCCGAGCTCGCGTTCGAGGGCACGGCTGAAGACGGCGAGCGGGCGCCACCAGTGGTGGAGCCCCTGAACGACGACGGTCGCGCCGCGGGCGAACTCGACTGCGATCCGCTCGACGTCCGCCAGGCCCGTGAAGGCGCTCGGTCGCCACGGGATGTCGACCGTGTAGTCGGCGAGCCGGACAGTCTCACCGGCCCTGACGAGGCGAAACGCCGGATGGCGGATCCCCGAGGTGAGCAGGCGCTCGACGTCCGCCTCCGACAGAAGGTCGTCGAAGCCGGCGCCGCCGCTTCGCCCGACAACGAGCGGCCGCCGCTCCCAGTGCTCGGCGCGGAACTGGTTCGCGCGGACGGGTGCGATGCAGCGCGCGAGAGCGCCGTCCGCGAGGTCCTCCCTAGCCGCCCGAGTCCGCGGGACCCGTGTCCGGGTCGACGGTGTCGGCATCGTCCGTCGTGTCCGCCGAATCGGTATCGGCGTCGTCGGCCGTGTCCATGTCGTCGGCGTCGTCGGCGTCGACGTCCATCTCGGCGCGGGTCTCGTCGGAAAGCTCTGCTCGGCCGCGGGTCACGATCTCGTCGTCACCAAGCGTCGACATCGGTTCCTCCTTCTTTGGCAGGGACGGCGCGAGCCTACAGGGTGCGGCGATAGACGCGGAACGACCACGTGGCGAACGCCGAGGTCGCGATCGTCGCCGCGACGAGGAGCGCTAGGTAGAAGGCAACGGCGCCCCAGTCCGTCCGCGGCTCGACGACCTCGCGCGCGGCGACGACGCCCCACTCGACCGGGTTGAAGCGGGCTGCCACCTCCATCCACTCTGGGATGAGATCGCGCGCGATCAGCGCCGAGGAGAAGAAGAGGAGGGGGAGGCCGACGAAGTTCGAGACGGCGATCATCGACTCCTCGCGGCGAGTGAAGAGAGCGATTCCGTTCGAGACGCCCGAGAAGCAGCCGGCCACGAGCGAGGCGGCGACGAGGATCACGAGCCACCCGAGCGCGCCTTCGCGCACCCGTGCGCC
>JALZGN010000156.1 GCA_030861005.1 Actinomycetota bacterium | reverse complement strand
GGCCGGGGGTGCGCCCTCCCCGATCGAGCTCGCGGTGCGCGCGCAGCGGGCCCGCCGGACGGCGCGGCTCGAGCGCGAGCGCCAGCGCAAGCTCGCGCGCCGGCGCTTCGCCGCACTCCTCCTCCTGCTCCTCTTCTTCACGGCGTTCCTCGCGCTCACCGTGTGGGACCAGCTCCAGGCGCTGTTCGGCTTGTGATGCGCTGATGTCTGCACCCGATCGCCGAGCGCGCGCCCGCATGCCGCCCGCAAGCTTCTGGACGCCGGGCGAAGGCCTCGCGTGGGTCTCCGCGCTCGTCCTCACCCTCAGCACTCTCATGGGCTGGTACTCCGCTTCGGAGCAGGGGATCACGCTCTCGGCGATCGGGTGGCACACCGGGATCCTCGGCAAGCTCGTTCTCGTCGTCGGCCTCGCGGTCCTCACGCTCCTCGTGCTCCGCGCAGCGGGCGTCGAGCTTCCGCCCAACCTGCCCGTCGGCATGGTCATCGCGGCCCTCGGCGCCGTCGGTACCACCTTCGTTCTCGTCCGCGTGATCGAGATCCCCGACGACTACGTCGAGTTCGGGCGCAGCGCCGGGCTCTGGATCAGCCTGGCGGCGGGGTTTCTTCTGACGATCGCGGGGCTTCTGAAGGCGGCCGAGGAGCTCTGACCGCGAGGGCGATCGCGCCGGCGCCGACGAGCGACCCGACGAGCGCTCCCGCTAGGACGTCGAGCGGATAGTGCGCGCCGACATAGATGCGAGAGAAGGCGATGGCCCCCGCGAGGACGAACAGCGCCGGCACGCCGCGCCTCGCGAGGAACGAGAGAACGAGGGCACCCGCGAAGCTCGTGGCGGCATGTCCCGAAGGAAAGGACCCGCCGAACGACACGCGAAGCAGCGGGTCGGCTTCCGGGAGCACCTGGAACGGGCGCGGGCGTCCGACGATCTCCTTGAGCGCCAGCGTGACGAGGTCGGAGGCCCAGACGGTCGCTGCCGTGACGACGGTGAGGTCGAACGCGGGTCGCCGCGCCGACACGGCGAGCACGGGCGCGAGCGCGACCCAGACGAGTCCCGCGAAGCCGACCGCCGTGAGCGCGACGAAGACGGGGTTCAGCCAAGCAACCCTGTGCTCGACGACCCAGAGGAACGCTTCGCGGTCGACGTTCGTGCTAGGTCCGCAGAAGCTGCTTCGTCGAGGCGATCAGCTGCTCGGGGTCGAACGGCTTGCCGATGAACGCCTGCGCACCGCGCTCCTCCGCGGTTCCCGCGCGTTCCTCGTCCACCTTGCCGCTGAACATGATCACCGGAATCGACTCGATGCCGTGGCGCTCGCGAACGCGCCGCAGCATCTCCCAGCCGTCGACCTTCGGCATCATCACGTCGAGCAGGATCAGGTCGGGCGGCTCCTCGTCCAGCGCGGCGAGCCCCTCCTCAGCGCTCGCCGCCTCCCGGATCACGTAGCCCTCGAGCTCGAGACTCACGCGCACGAACTCGCGAAGGCCGGCGTCGTCGTCGACGATCAGGACGATGGGGCGCGTTCGCGCGCCTGCGCGCGAGCTGCCGAGAAACGTGTCGAGGTCAGCACGCCGGAAGCGGCGGTGGCCGCCCGGAGTGTAGAAGGCGGGCAGGCGGCCGCTGTCCGACCATTTGCGAATGGTGCTCTGAGCGACGCCCAGATACTTCGCCGCGTCGCCGAGCGTCATCCACTCGGGAGCGCCACTCGGTCCGCGCCCTCGCGTGCCGCTCTGCTGGTCGTACGCCATAGACCACTAAAAATGTAGCAACTTCTGAAGGAACGAGCAAGTTGTGCAGGTTTTTCGCGGGAGCCCGACACCGGAAGCAGGATGGCGACTTTCGCGCCTAGCCCGCTCCGGTCGTCACCGTGACCGTGACGGCGGGGAGCGTCGCCGGCTCGAGCGTCCGGACGAGAGTTTGCGTGCGCCCCGTCTCGGGCACCCGCGCGAGCGCGCGCCCGAGCGCGAGCCCGAGCCAGAAGACGGCTACGCCGGCGAGGAGGAGCGCGGCCGCGATCGCGAGCGGCCGGCGGCTGGAGCGCCGCTCACGGGTGGTAGTCGCTCGCGCCGCGCGCATACTGCCCGAACGCCGCATCGAGGACGAGCGCCGCATCGGCGCCGCCGACGCGGGCGGCGCGGCTCGGCGTCGCGGCGAGCACGGTCTCCCTCGCCCAGTCGTCCGCGCCGGTGTACGCGGTCGCGAGCTCCGAGAGGGTGAACGTCTGGCCGACGCGGCGGCGAAGCTCGTCCCCGACGGCGTCCACGAGCGCGCTCAGCTGGCGGTAACGGGCGACGTCGCCACGCTCCGCCTCGACGCGGCGCATCCCCTCGTCCCACTGGACACGGGCGGCCTCGAGCATCAACCCCCGGGCTCCGCCGCAGCACAGCGTGCGTTCCGGCACCAACGCTCGTCGACCTCGTCGAGGATCCTCTCGCCGAGCTCGTAGCCGGGACGCGCAAGCGCGAAGGCCGCGTGGGCATGCAGGCACTTGAGCGGCCGGTTCCGCCGGCCGCCGATGCCGGTGTCGAGGTCGGGGCGGATCCGCCGGTTCTCCGCGTCTCCGCGCTCGAGACTCTCGCCGAGCGCTGGATCCGCTGCCGCTGCCTCCGTCCAGCGCGCGACGCCTCCCTCGGCCTCGATCCTCGAGATCGAGGCGACGAGCCAGGGACACGTCAGGTAGTACGCCGTCGGGAAGGGCCGCCCCGCCGCGGCGAAGGGCTCCTGCTCGGTGACCGCCGGGTAGCCGTGAGGGCAGCGTATCGCGACGCGCCTGACCGCCCGCGCCGGTCGCCCGAGCTGCCAGGAGATGACCTCGACGTCGCCCACCACGTCATCGTATCGGTGGCCCGTCTCGGCCCTGATCGCGTTTCACGATGAAGAGGCGCTCGCCGGGGCGTACGAGCCCGAGCTTGCGCGCCTCGCGCTCGACGAACGCGATTCTCCGCGCTTCGGCGACGCTCCGCTCGAGCTCGCGGTGCTTCCGCTCGAGCGCCGCGACCTCCTCTCGCCGTTCCGCAAGCTGCTGGCGTGCATGCCAGTAGGCGCGAAGCGGTGGGATGTACGCGAGCGCGATCGCCACGAGCACGGCCGCGGCGAGCCAGCGGAGAACGAGCGCCGAGCGGGACGGGCGCCGGCGGGCGCGCATGCACGTCCGTTCGACGGGCCCCCCTCGCCTTCCTCCCGGCCGGCCTCGGCGATCGCGCGCGCGGGGACGCCTGGGGATCCCGCTCGCTCCGCCTATGCGGTCTCGACCTTGATCAGGTTGGTGGTCCCCGGGACGTTGACCGCCGTTCCCGCCGTGATCACGACCCGATCGCCGGGCGCGACCATCCCGGTCTCGCGCGAGGCCTCGATCGTGCGCGACCAGAGGTCATCGACGTCGCGACACTCCTCGATCTCGGCCGGGAAGACGCCCCACTCGATCGCGAGTTGCTGAGCCGCGTGGTGCTTGTGCGTGACCGCGATGATCGGGCGCGTCGGGCGGTGGCGCGCGACGGCCGAAGCGGTGCGCCCGCTGTACGTCGGGACCAGGATCGCCCTCGCCTCGAGCACCTCCGCGATGTCGCAAGCGGCGTTCGACATCGCCTCACCGACCGTCGCGTACGGCTCGTCGCCCTGGCGATTGAGCTCGTGGCGGTACGCGACGCTCGGCTCGACCGCGCGCGCGATCCGGCTCATCGTCACGACGCTCTCGATCGGGTAGTCGCCGACCGCGGTCTCTCCCGAGAGCATGACCGCCGACGTGCCGTCGAGGATCGCGTTCGCGACGTCGCTTGCCTCCGCGCGCGTTGGTTCGGCGTGGTGGATCATGGATTCGAGCATCTGCGTCGCGGTGATCGCCGGCTTCCCGCGCTCGAGCGCCGCGAGCAGGATCCGCTTCTGGACGAGCGGCACCTCGGCGGGGCCGATCTCGACCCCGAGGTCGCCGCGGGCGACCATGACGGCGTCCGCGAGGCGGAGGATCCCGCTCAGGTCGTCGACGGCCTCGGCCTTCTCGATCTTGGCGATGACCTGGGCCGGCGAGCCCGCGTCGTGGAGGAGCTCGCGCAGCTGGCGGACGTCGTTGGCGGAGCGGACGAAGGAGAGCGCCACGTAGTCGACGCCGAGCCCGAGCGCGAACTCGAGGTCGGCCACGTCCTTCTCCGTCACCGACGGGACGGGGAGCGGAACGCCCGGGACGTTGACGCCCTTGTTCGCCGCCACCGCCCCGCCGGCGACGACCGTCGCGAGAACGTGGCCGCCGTTCACCGCCGTGACGCGGAGGCGGACGAGCCCGTCGTCGATCAGGACGTCGTCACCCGGGCGAAGGACCTCGCTCAGGACCGGCGGGCTGACGGGAAGGCCCCCGTTCGCGCCCCCGTCGCCCTCGCGGACCACCGTCACCTCTTCCCCATGGCGAAGCTCACGCCGGCCGGCCGACTTCCCGATCCGGAGCTTCGGGCCCTGGAGGTCCGCGATCAGCGCGAGCGGGCGGCCTGCTCGCCCTTGGCTTGCGCGCACGAGCTCCGCCCGTTCGGCGTGCTCGTCATGCGACCCGTGGGAGAAGTTCAGGCGGGCCGCGTCCATCCCGGCCTCGACGAGCGCGTCGAGGACGTCGGGGCGCGACGACGCCGGCCCGATGGTGCAGACGATCTTCGTCTTGCGGGCGTCGCGCGTCACCAGCTCAAGGTAGCTCCCGCGCTTGCTGGCCCGCGCGGCGCGGGCTAGCCGCCGGGCCGGTCGCTGCGCGGGAACGCCGCCCACCCGGGGTAGACGGCGCGATCGCCGAGCTCCTCCTCGATCCGGAGGAGCTGGTTGTACTTGGCCACCCGGTCCGAGCGCGAGGGCGCGCCCGTCTTGATCTGGCCGACGCCGGTCGCGACCGCGAGGTCGGCGATGGTCGTGTCCTCGGTCTCGCCCGAGCGGTGGGACATGACCGCCGCGTAGCCGGCCGACCGGGCGAGCTCGATCGCGTCGAGCGCCTCGGTCAGCGTGCCGATCTGGTTCACCTTGACGAGGATGGCGTTCGCGACGCCGGCCTCGATCCCGCGCCGGAGCCGCTCGGTGTTCGTGACGAAGAGGTCGTCGCCGACGAGCTGCAAACGGCTGCCGAGCCGCTCCGTCAGCGTCGCCCACGCCTCCCACTCGTCCTCGGCGAGTCCGTCCTCGACGGAGACGAGCGGGTAGTTGCGGGCGAGCTCGCCCCACAGCTCGATCATCTCTTCGCTCGCAAGCTCGCGCCCCTCGCGCTCCAGCCGGTAGCGGCCGCCGTCCCAGAGCTCGCTCGTCGCCGGGTCGAGTGCGATCGCGACGCGCTCGGCGTGCCCGACCCGATCGGCCGCCTCGAGAACGGCGCGGATCGCGGCCTCGCTGTCGGGGAGCTCGGGCGCGAACCCCCCTTCGTCGCCGACCGCCGTCGCCAGCCCGCGCTCGTGCAGGAGCGCGCGGAGCGAGTGAAAGACCTCGGCGCCGATTCGAAGCGCCTCCGCGAAGCTCTCGGCCCCGGCGGGCACCAGCATGAACTCCTGGAAGTCGAGCGAGTTCTGCGCGTGGGCGCCGCCGTTCACGACGTTCATGTGCGGGACGGGGAGGGTCGCGGCTTCCGCGCCGCCGACCCACGCGTACAGCGGCACGCCCGCCTCGGCCGCGGCCGCTCGCGCCGCCGCCAGCGAGCAGCCGAGGACTGCGTTCGCACCCAGCCGGCCCTTGTTCGGCGTCCCGTCCAGCTCAAGGAGCGTCCGGTCGAGCGCGCGCTGGTCGGCGGGGTCGAGCCCGCGCACGGCGTCGGCCAGCTCGCCGTTCACGGCCACCACGGCCCTCTCGACGCCCTCGATCAGCGCCTGCAGCGCCGCCTCGTTGGAGTCCAGGTCGGGCGCGAAGCCACCCTCGTCGCCGACCGCGGTCCCGAGCCCGCGCTTGCCGAGCGTCTTCTTGAGCGCATGGAACACCTCGGCGCCCGTACGCAGCGCCTCGGCGAACGTGGGCGCGCCGACCGGCACGATCATGAACTCCTGGAAGTCGACGGAGTTGTCGGCGTG
>JALZGN010000141.1 GCA_030861005.1 Actinomycetota bacterium | reverse complement strand
GCGCCGCGTACGGCGGCGCCACGGGCGATGTCCGCGGCGTCGTCGGAGGGCCCGAGGACGTGCGTCTCAATCCCGAGTGCTTCCGCGGCGGCGACGAGCTCGTCGTTCGTCGGCGTTCCGTCACCCGAGCGCGGATTGACGAGCAAGAGCGGGCGGGCCACGAAGCAGAAGTACCCGAGGACGGCTATCCGAACATCGCGTGGACGGCCCGGCGCCGTCGCCACGGGCCGCCGCGACCGCTACACGGCTCCTTCGATCGCGTGAAGCGTCCACGCGGGGCCGACGCGGATCAGGTGACCATCGGGGTCGGTGAGGTCGTAGACTTCTGTGCCGAAGCGAGTTCGCGTCAACGTTCCGTCGAGGGCGCGGGCACGGAGCCGCTCGACCTCGCTCTCGAGGTGCTCGGTGGCGAACTCCAGCCGTGTGCTCCCACCGATCTCGCGGCCGCGGTCAGGATCCCACGTGAGCACGAGGTAGGTTCGCTCCTCGAGCACGAAGAAGGCGCTGTGGGCGTTCTCGCCCTCGTCGTAGGCCGCCTGGGGACCGTACCCGAGGACGCGCGAGTAGAAGTCGATCGCGCGATCGAGGTCGGTGACGTAGAAGTGGATCGCGCTGACGAGCCCCATGGCTGGCCCTACGCGGCGCGCCGCCGCCGCGTGCCGGTGCGCTTCTCACGCTCCTTCTTCTTGCGCTGGCGGTCGTTTCGCCATCGTCGGATCGGTCGAGAGCCGCGGCCCATCGGCCGGGACTCTAACCACGAGGAGCCGCTGATCGTTTCCCCATCGGGCGGTCGCTGGCGAATCCGCCCTTGGTTCCGATAAGGTTTAGACATGTCAAAATTTCGGCTGAGTAGGCGCGAACTTCTCGCGGGCGCGGCGCCTGTAGTCGTCGGAGCGCCGCTCGTCCGCCTCGCCGACGGAGCGAGCGCAACGACACACCTCGCGGCCCACACGGACGACGATCGCGGGCATGCGGCGATGATCGGCGCGGAAGCGCCGGCGCCCGGCGGGCCGCACGACCTCGACGAGCTCCTTTTCCCGCCGCCCGCGCTCCCACACGAGCCGGGGCGGGTCCGCGAGTACGAGCTTGTGGCGGTCGACCGCGAGATCGAAGTCGCGAAAGGAGTGACGTTCCCCGCCTGGACGTACAACGGCAGCGTTCCGGGCCCGATCATCCGCGCGACCGAGGGCGACCTGCTTCGGGTGCGCTTCCGAAATGGCGGCTCGCATCCGCACACGATCCACTTCCACGGGATTCATCCGGCGAAGATGGACGGCGTCTTCGAGATCGTCGAACGGGGCGATGAGTTCACCTACGAGTTCACGGCGCGCCCGGCCGGGATGCACCTCTACCACTGCCACGCCACCCCGCTCAAGAAGCACATCCATAAGGGCCTCTACGGCGCGTTCATCATCGATCCGCGCGAGCCGCGGCCGCCGGCGCGCGAGCTCGTCATGGTGATGAACGGGTTCGACACGGACGGCGACGGCGAAAACAACTTCTACACGGTCAACGGTCGCGCCTTCTACTACGCGCGCTATCCGATCCGCGTCCGCCGCTCGGAGACCGTCCGTATCTATCTCGCGAACCTGACGGAGTTCGACCTCCTGAACTCCTTCCATCTCCACGGGGAGTTCTTTCGGTACTACCCGACTGGGTCGACCGACCACTTCGAGTACACCGACACCGTCGCGCAGTGCCAGGGCGAGCGCGGAATTCTGGAGATCGACTTCCACCACGCGGGCACGTTCATGTTTCATGCCCACCAGTCGGAGTTCGCCGAGCTCGGCTGGATGGGGTTCTTCGACGTCGTCGAGTGATGGAGACGGGTTCCCTCGCCGCGCGACGCCGAATCGGGCTCGCCCGCTGGCGGCTCTGGGCGCTCGTCCCGGTGCTCCTCCTCGTGGGGGCCGTGTCGCTCTTTGCGGCGAGCGGGGAGTCGCTCCTCGGGCTCGTTGGCACGAATCCGCCACAGGCCGACCGGTTCGACATCCGCCGAATCACCTTCGAGCCGGGCGAGATCCGGATTCGCGTGACGAACCCCCAGCGGGACGATGTCACGATCGCGTCGGTCACGGTTGACGATGGGGTCGTTCCCTTCGAGCTGAACGGGTCGGCCACGCTCGGGCGTCTCCGTTCGCGCACGATCGTCGTACGCTACGACTGGGTCGAGAACGAGCCGATCTCGGTGGGTGTCACGAGCTCGACCGGGATCGAGACGACGAAGGAGGTCGCCGCCGCGGTCGAGACGCCGTCCGCCTCGCCGCGCAGTTTCCTCGGGTACGGCCTCATCGGAGTCCTCGTCGGGATCGTTCCGGTCGCGCTCGGGCTTCTCTGGCTCCCCTCGCTTCGCCGCGCCGCGCCGCAGTGGCTCTCGGCGTTCATGGCGTTAACCGCAGGCCTTCTCGCGTTCCTTGCTGTCGAGGCACTCTCGGAGGCCCTTGAGCTCCAGGCGGCGCTTCCCTCCGCGGTCGGAGGAGCCGGCGTCGTCTTGCTCGGGGTCGCTGCGAGCTATCTGACGCTCACACTCCTCTCGCACCGCTTCTCGGCGCGGGGGCACGCGACGCGCGGCGCGCCGCTCGGCGGGGTCGCGCTTGCGACGCTCGTCGCGATCGGCATCGGCCTCCACAACTTCGGCGAGGGTCTCGCCATCGGGTCGTCCTTTGCGCTCGGCGAGCTCGCGCTCGGCACGTTCTTCGTCGTCGGGTTCATGATCCACAACGTCACCGAGGGGCTCGGCATCGCCGCGCCAGCTGCCGAGGAGGAGCGGCGCGTAAGCGTGGGCCGGCTCGCGGCGCTCGTCCTCGTCGCGGGTAGCCCCGCGGTCGCGGGTGCGTGGCTCGGCGGCTTCGTCACGAGCGACCTACTTGCTGTCCTTTTTTTCGCCGCCGCCGCCGGCGCTGCCCTCGAGGTCGTCGTCGAGGTCGGCCGCTACGTCTCGCACCGTGCTCCCGGCGGGCTCACCTCGCCCTACACGGTCGGAGGATTCCTTGCGGGCCTCAGCGTGATGTACACGACGGGGCTCCTCGTCTAGCCGACCGGCGGGAGCAGGGAGGAGTGAAGGCCGGCAGCGATGCCGCGGCGCGCGGCCAAGGTCTCCAGCACGATCACCGTGTCCGCGACCGGAATGTCCTCGAGGTATGCATCCCGCTCCTC
>JALZGN010000139.1 GCA_030861005.1 Actinomycetota bacterium | reverse complement strand
GTACCACGGTGCCCCCGTCGCGGCCGTCGCGGCCGACTCGCCGGCGGAGGCGCGCGCGGCGCTCGAGCTCGTCGAGGTCGAGTGGGAGGTGCGCACACCGCTCCTCGATCCCGAGGAGGCGGTCGCGCGCGGCGAGCTCCACGGGGAGCCCCGCCGGTATCGCCGCGGCGACGTCGATGCCGCCCTCGCCGACGCGGACGCGGTCGTCGAGGTCGAGTACAGGACGCAGACGCTCCTCCACAACGCGCTCGAGACGCACCAGGCGGTCTGCGAATGGGAGGGCGAGCGGCTCACCATCTACACCTCGACCCAGTTCATCTGGGAGGTGCGCGACCAGGTCGCGGACGAGCTCGGCGTGCCGCGCGACAAGGTACGCGTCGTCTGCCGCTTCATGGGCGGCGGCTTCGGCGCGAAGAACCAGGCGGGCGACTACACGTACGTCGCCGCCGTCCTCGCGCGCAAGACGGGGCGCCCGGTCCGCTGCGCCCTCACGCGGCGCGAGGAGAACCTGGCGGCGGGGAACCGAAACGCGACCATCCAGCGGCTGACCGCCGGCGCGAGCGCCGACGGCACCCTCGTCGCCCTTCGCGGCGAGTACGTCTGCGCGCTCGGCTGGGACGGCTGGCTCCCGTCCACGGCAGGGCCGATCCAGATGCTCTACGCGTGCGAGAACGTCGAGACGGTCGAGTACGGCGCCCGGACGACCACGCCGCCGATGGACGCGTTCCGCGCCCCCGGCTTCGTCGAGGGAGTCTGGGGGCTCGAGCGTCTCCTGGACGAGCTCGCCGGGAAGCTCGAGCTCGACCCACTCGATCTCCGGATCCGAAACCACGCGCACGCGGACCCGAAGGACGAGCGGCCGTTCTCGGGCAAGAACCTGATGGAGTGCTACCGGCGCGCCGAGCCGCACTGGGACCGTCGGCACCTGGTGCGCGCGCGCTCGGAGGGGCCGTGGCGGCGCGGGGTCGGGCTCGCGACCCAGATCTGGTTCGGAAGCGCCGCCCCGCCGAGCTACGCCACCGTCCGCGTCGAGCAGGACGGACGGGCGACCGTGATCACGGCGATGCAGGACATCGGGACGGGGACGCGCACCGCGATGGCGCAAATCGCCGCCGAGGAGCTCGGCGTCGCGCTCGACCGAGTCGAGGTCGAGCTCGGCGACTCCTCCCGCGGCGCCTACGCGGTCGTCTCGGGCGGCTCGTCGACCACGCCGACGATGGGACCGGCCGTCCGCTCGGCGGCCGCCGACGCGAAGCGGCAGCTCCTCGAGATCGCCGCCCAGCGCTTCCAGCTCGAGGAGCGCGCGCTCTCGATCCAGCAGGGGAAGATCGTCTCCGCGCACGGCGGCTCCTGGCCACTCGAGGACCTGACGCAGCTTCTCGAACACGCGCAGATCCTCGGGAAGGGCGCGTGCGGTCCCAACCCGGCCGGGATGCGCGTCATGACCTTCGGCGTCCACGTCGCCGAGGTCGCCGTCGACACGGAGACGGGCGAGGTTCGGGTCGAGCGCGTTTTCGCCGTGCACGACGTCGGCCGGATCATCAACCCGCTCGGCGCCTCGACCCAGGTCGAGGGAGGGATCATCCAGGGGATCGGGCACACCCTGGCCGAGCAGCGACTCCTCGACCCGACCTCCGGCCAGGTCCTCACGCAGACACTCGACTCCTACAAGCTGCCGACGATCGCCGACGTGCCGCCCGAGATCGTGAGCGAGTTCGTCGACCGCCCCGACGCGCACCTCACCAACCTCGGCTCTAAGGGGCTCGGCGAGCCTCCGATCATCCCGATCGCCCCCGCGATCGCGAACGCTATCCGCGACGCGACGGGAGCGGAGATCCGCTCGCTGCCGATCACGCGGGAACAGGTCCTCGAGGCGCTCAGGAACCGTGAGCGAGCTCTCGCTCGTCAGCCCGCTTAGCGTCGACGACGCCCGAGCGGAGCTCGGGGACGGCGCCCGCGCCCTCGCCGGCGGGACCGACCTCGTCCCGCTCGTCCGCGACCGGCTGGTCGACGCAACGACGCTCGTCGACGTCCGGGCGCTCGTCCCAAGCGGGATCGCGCCCGGTCGGATCGGAGCGGGGACAACGCTCGCCGAGCTCGAGCGCTCGGACGCCGTCCCGGCCGCGCTGCGGGAAGCGTGCCGTCTCGCCGCCTCGCCGCAGCTTCGGAACATGGGGACGATCGGGGGCAACCTGCGGCAGGCGACGCGTTGCTGGTACTGGCGGCTTCACTTCCCCTGCTACCTGCACGGCGGCGAGCGCTGCCACGCGCGCGATGGAGAGCACCGCGAGCACGCGATCTTCGGGAACGACCGCTGCGCCTCTGCGCACCCGTCGGATCCGGCCGCGGCGCTCCTCGCGCTCGCGGCGACGGCGGAGACCGACCGCCGCTCCCTCCCCCTGGGCGAGCTCTTCCGGCTCCCGACCGACGAGAACCGAGACGTCGTCGCGCTCGCGCCCGACGAGCTCGTCCTCTGGCTCGACGTTCCTCGCCCCGACGCGAGCATCTACCTGAAGGCGATGGACCGGCGGCGCTTCGCGTTCCCGCTCGTCGGCGTCGCCGCAGCCCGCTTCGGCGACGACGTCCGCCTCGCGCTCGCTGGGGTCGCCCCCATCCCGTGGCGGCTTTCCTCCTCGGCGGCGCTCGACGACTCGACGCCCCTCCCGGGGACGGCGTACAAGGTCGAGGTCGCCCGGGCGCTCGTCGCCCGTGCGCTAGAGGCGGTCGCCCGCTAGTTGTGCGGCGGAGGGACGGATCCGCGCGATCGACGCGCCGACCACGATGAGCGCGAGCCCGATCGTGAAGAACGCCCAGTCGTAGAGCTCCCGGTCGGCGACATGCTCGCGGATGTGATGCACTCCGAGCGCCAGATGGAAGAGGAGTTGGTCGACCACGTGGAAGGTCCCCCAGCCCACGAGGGCGAGGCCGACGAGGGGGCGCGCCTCGACGCGCCGACCCACGAGGAGGGCGATCCCGCCGACGAGAACGACGAGCGTCGCCGTGTGGAAGACGCCGTCGGCGAACGTGTTGTCCTCGAGACCGGAAACGGTGGCGTCGCTCGTCCGTCGCGACCAGAGGTGGTGCCACTGCAGGAGTTGATGCAGCACGAACCCGTCTGCGAGCCCGCCGACCGCGAGCCCGACGACCGCGTAGCCGAACCGCTCGCGCGTCCACTGCACGCCGTCCGTCCTCCCCGTCTCGCGGCCCGCGAAACGACCAAGATGCGGCGTGTGATCGGCGCGGTCGTCCTCGCCGCCGGCGCCGCGACTCGCTTCGGCTCGCCCAAGCAGGCGATCCTCGTCCCGCGCGTCCTCGAGCGCGTGCGGGCGAGCGGCGTCGACGAGATTGTGGTCGTGGCGGGAGCGCATCCCCTTCCAGAGGTCGGCGAGCGGGTCGTCGAGTGCCGCGACTGGGAGCGCGGCCCCGGCGCGTCCCTCCGCTGCGGGCTCGCGGCGCTCGGTGCCGACGTCGAAGCGGCGGTCGTCTCGCTCGCCGACGGCCCCGACCTCGCCCCCGCGGCAGTCGATCGCGTCGTCGCGGCCTGGCGGAACGGCGCCGGAGACGTCGTCGCGGCCGCCTACGGCGGCTCTCGCGGGCATCCCGTCGTCCTTGGTCGCGACGCCTGGAACCGCGTCCCCGACGAGGGGGCTCGCGCGCTCGCCGCCGTGCTCGTCCCCTGCGACGACCTCGGCCCGCCCGGCGACGTGGACACGCCCGCCGACCTCCGCTGAGCGGTGGAGCGCGAGGTGCCGATGAGACCAGGCAGGGTGGATTCGGGCCCCGCAGAACCCTCCATCCCGATGCAGGAAGTGCGCGTTCGGCCGCTTTCGGAGGAGACCTCTGTCGACACATCGCCCCTCGCGGCCGCCCGCGTCCGCCGCGGGCTCACGGTCGAGGAAGCGGCCGCGCGGGCGCGCCTCGACCCAGGGACCATTCGGTCGCTCGAGGAGGGCCGGATCTACCGGTTCCCGAGCGTCCACCACGCGCTCGCGAACGCGCTCGTCTATGCGAGCGCGCTCGGCGTCCCCGAGCGCGAAGCGCGGGCGCTCGCGGGGTTGGAGCCCGGCCCGCGAGAAGGCTGGTCGCTCCGCCGGTTCGCCGCTGTGGGCGCGTTCGTACTCGCGGCCGGCTCGCTCGCGTGGTTCGCGATCCTCCCCGACCTCGGGTCGGAGGAGCGTCCCGCGAGCACCGTCGTCGAGCTCCGGCGGGCGCTTCCGCCACCGTGGGAGATTCGCGTCGACGTCTTCAACGGGACGACCGTCCCGAACGCGGCCACGAAGCTCGCGAACGAGATCGCGGGGCCACTCGCGTACCGCCTCGGAACCGTCGCGAACGCCCGTCGGCTCGACTACGTGCAGACGCGTGTCTACTACTCGGCCGGAAACGAAAAGATCGCCGAGCGCCTTGCGCGCCAGCTGGGCGTCGAGACGGGAGCCCTTCCGGGCGAGGCGGGCGCGCGGGACAGGTTGATCGTGATCGTCGGCCGCGACCGGAGCCGCGGATAGGTCGGCCTACGCGAGCGGAGTCCGGAGCGCCGCGAGCTTCTGCTTCAGCTCGGGCGGCATTCCCTCTGCCCAGGCCTGGCGGACGTAGCGCCTGAGGGACTCCTCGAAGCGGTACCGCTTTCGACAATAGCCGCATTGGTCGAGGTGCGCCTCCGCCTCCCGGTGCTCGGCGTCCGTAAGCTCACGGTCGAGGAACGGCTGGAGGAGCTCCTCGCATTTCTCGCACGGGTCCATCAGCTCGGCTCCCCCACGACCTCCTCGGCGAGCGCCTTCTTCAGGATGCGCCGCCCTCGGTGGAGCCTGGACATCACGGTCCCGATCGGAATGTCGAGGATCTGCGCCGCGTCTTGGTAGCTGAAGTCGCCGATGTCCACGAGAACGACCACGTCGCGGTAATTGTGCGGAACGGACGAGAGGGCGTCGACGATCGCGTCCTGCGAGAGCCGCTCGACGACACGCTGCTCGTCGGCGAGCCCGCCGGACTCCTCGAGGCGGTTGTAGAGGTAGTAGTCCCCCTCCTCGAGTGGCCGGCTGTCGGGCGTGCGCTGGTCGCGCCGGCCACGGTCGATGTTGAGGTTCGTGAGGATCCGGAAGAGCCACGCGCGGAGGTTCGTCCCGGGCGTGAACGACCGCCAGCTCCTGAACGCCCGCGAGTACGTCTCCTGGACGAGGTCGTCCGCCTCCTCGCGGGTCGAGACGAGACGTCGGGCGACTCGGTAGACCTGATCGGCCAGCTCGAGCACCTCCTCCTCGAAGCGCACGCGATCGCGCGCCTCCTGGGCGATCCGTCTGGCGTCGACGTCCGGTTGCGCCTCGCTCACGGCGGTCGACACTAGCAGGGGAACGGCGCGAAAAGCCTCGCTATTCCGGCCCCGCAGGTCGGAGGAAGAGCCGTGCCTCGGCGAGCTCCTCGATCCGCGCGCGATCGGTCGCGAACCGAACGTACTCGCCCGCGAGCCAGCCGGCGAGGAAGTCGTCGTAGTGCGGGCTCCCCGGGTGCCCGGACTGGCCTGGAACGAGCGTCACGAGCGTCCCGTCAAAGTCGGCGAGGTCGTAGACCGCCCGCATCGAGGCGCCGATCATCCCCCCTTCCGCGACGCCGGGCGTCGGCGCGAGGACGGAGACGGTGTCCGCATCGCCGCCGACCTCGAACGGGCCGCGGCTGAGCGCCCGACCGACGGCGGGGATCCCGTCGAACGCGTGAGCGAGGCGAACGCGGTGGTAGCGGCCGCGCCGCCAGAGCGTCGGGTCGGGGCCGAGGCGCGCGACCGCCGCGGCGAGCGCGCGGCCAAGGACGTCGTTCCAGGTGCGGCCGTCGGCGAGAAACGCATCGTCGCGCGCGGCGAGGGCGCGAAGGAGAGCCGGGCGGCCGCGCTCGTACACTCCGCTCGGAAGCGACTCGCCCTCCGTCTCCGCAAGGGGCTCCGCCGCGTCCGCGAACGCCTCGCGCTCGAGCGCCCCCATGAGCTCCCCGTAGACGGCGCCGCCGGCGCTCTCGGCGTCGAGGTTTCCGTCCCACCTGCCGAGGACGTCGAGCGTGAGCTGGCCGACCGGATCGTCCGCCTCGAGCTCGCG
>JALZGN010000087.1 GCA_030861005.1 Actinomycetota bacterium | reverse complement strand
GTCCTCGTTCGCGCCGGCTGGCTCCAGGCGGTGCAAGCGCGCTCGCTCGATCGCCTTGCGGCGAGCCAGCATCGCGAGACGATCGCCGTCCCCGCTCACCGCGGCGCGATCTTCGACCGGACGGGGGTCGGGCTCGCGATCGGCGAGCGGGCGACGAGCGTCTACGCGAATCCTCGGGAGATCGGCCACCCCCGCGCCGTCGCGATCAACGCCGGTCGGGCGCTCGGCATCGCGCCCGCTCGCCTGTTTTCGCTCCTTTCGGATCGCTCGCGAGCCTTCGTCTACCTCGCCCGGAAGGCGGACCCGGAGCGGGCGGAGGCGCTTCGCCGCAAGGAGATCGTCGGCCTCGGCTTCTACCCGGAGGAGCGGCGGACGTACCCGCTCGGGAGCGTCGCATCCGAGGTGGTCGGGTACGCGGGCCTCGACAATCGCGGACTCTCGGGGCTCGAGCTCGCCCTCGACCCGATCCTGCGCGGCTCGGACGGAGGCAAGACGGTCGTCCGCGATCCCTTCGGCCACGCGCTCGACTCCGTGGACGAGGAGGAGGAGCGCGACGGCCGCGACGTCTACCTGACGATCGACCAGACGCTGCAGCGCCACGTCGAGCGAGTGCTCTCGGCGACGCGGGCGCGGTGGCGAGCGGCGGCGACGAACGCCGTCGTCCTCGAGCCGCGCACGGGGAACGTCCTCGCGATGGCGAGCGAGCCGGGATTCGACGCGAACCGATTCCCGAACGTTCCGCGCGACCGCCAGCGGAACCGCACCGTGACGGACACGTACGAGCCGGGGTCGACGTTCAAGGTCGTGACGCTCTCGGGCGTGCTCGAGACCCGTCTCGTGAAGCCGTGGACGAAGTTCACGCTTCCGCCGTCGATCGAGGTCGCGGACCGCGTGATCCACGACGCCGAGGAGCGAGGGACCGAGGTGATGACGGTCGCCGAGATCGTCTCGCACTCGTCCAACGTCGGAGTCGTCACGCTCGCGCTCATGCTCGGGCGGACCCGCCTCAGCGAGTGGATCGGCCGGTTCGGCTTCGGACGGGAGACGGACATCGAGTATCCCGGGGAGACGGGGGGGATCGTGCCTCCGCCCGAGAGGTGGAGCGGCTCCTCGATCGGAAACATCCCGATCGGCCACGGCATCGCCGTGACGCCGGTGCAGATGGCGGCGGCGTACGCGGCGATCGCGAACGGTGGCGTCGCGGTCGAACCGCATCTGGTCGAGCGCGTCGACGGCGGGGTTCGACGAGCGGTGCGGAAGCACCGGATCCTCTCCCGACTGACCGCCAAGGAGCTCACCGGCATGCTGCGCGGCGTCGTCGAGGACGGGTCGGGGACAGAGGCGCGCGTGCCGGGCTACTTCGTCGCCGGCAAGACCGGCACCGCGGCGAAGCCGGATCCTGTCTACGGCGGCTACTCGAAGACGAGGTACGTCGGGTCCTTCGTCGGGTTCGTGCCGGCCAACCGCCCGCGGGTCGTGATTCTCGTCACGGTGGACGAGCCGCGGGGCACGATCTGGGGCGGAACCGTCGCCGCGCCCGCGTTCCGGGAGATCGCACGCTTCGCCCTCCAGTACCTTCAGGTTCCGCCGGACGACCCCGCGGCGCTCGCGGCCTCCGAGCCGGCGGCGCCGCTGCCCGCCGAGCCGCTCGCCCCGACGAGCACCGAGCCGCCGGCTCCCACGACCACGGACTCGTCGGTGGCTCCGACCCCGGAGGAGTAAGCCAGTGGCATCGGCGGGACAGCGGGCGGCTCACGGAGACGCCCCACCCTGGGTGGGGTGTCGGCCGCCCTCCACCCGGTGTCGAGCATAGCGCGCGAAACCGCGCGGACTCCTCGCAGAAAGCGAGAAAATTGCAGCAAATCGGCTCTTTTCGAGCACCGAGCAGGCACGGGGCGGCGAACGGCCGTTGGTAGAATCGGGCGCCATCGAGCTCGAGGCGCTGAGTGAGGCCGTGCGGCCTGTCCGCTCGGTGAACCCCGCCCCGATCGCCGTCACCGACCTCGCGTACGACGCGCGCCGCGTGACCCCGGGGGCGCTCTTCGTCTGCGTGCGCGGCTTTCGCGCCGACGGCCACGACTTCGCGCCGAACGCCGTCGAGCGCGGGGCGGTGGCGCTCGTCGTCGAGCGGCCGCTCCATCTTCCGGTCCCGCAGCTCGTCGTCGGCGACGCACGGGTCGCGATGGCGCGCGCGGCCGACGCCTTCTTCGACTACCCGACCCGCGAGCTCCAGGTGGCGGGCGTCACCGGGACGAACGGGAAGACGACGACCGCGTTCATCGTGTACGCGATCCTCGCCGCGGCCGGGCGGCGGCCGGGCCTCCTCGGGACGATCGAGGGCCGGATCGGCGGCGAGCGGCGTGCCGCCGTTCGTACGACTCCGGAGGCCGTCGACCTCCAGCGCACGTTTCGCGAGATGGTCGAGGCCGGCGATCGATCCTGCGCGATGGAGGCGTCGTCGCACGGTGCCTCGCTCAAACGCCTCGTCGGAGTCCGCTTCGCCGCGCTCGCGTTCACCAACCTGAGCCCGGAGCACCTCGACCTGCATGGAACGCTCGAGAACTACTTCGCCGCCAAGGTCTCGCTCTTCGCCGAGCCGGGCCCGGACGGAAGGCGCGCGCCGGCGGCCGTGAACGTCGGCGATCCGTACGGGCGCCGGCTTGCCGACGAGCTGCGGAGCCTCGGCGAGCGCCCGCTCACGTTCGCCGTTCACGCGGATGCCGAGATCCGAGCCGACGAGCTCGAGGTCACCCCGGCCGGCTCCCGGCTTATGGCGGCCGGGATTCCGCTCGCGACGCGACTGCGCGGGCGCTTCAACGTCGAGAACGTTCTCGCCGCGGTGGCGATCGCCCGACTGCTCGACGTTTCCGCCGAGGCGACGGCAGCCGGGGTGTCGCACCTCTCGGCCGTGCCCGGCCGCTTCGAGGCAGTGGAGGAAGGGCAACCGTTCACCGTCCTCGTCGACTACGCCCACACGCCGCGGGCGCTCGCTGCCGTGCTCGCGGAAGCGCGGGCTCTCGCCACGGGCCGCGTGTTCTGCGTCTTCGGCTGCGGCGGTGACCGCGACCGTGCCAAGCGGCCGCTCATGGGCGAGGCGGCATCGCGCCTCGCAGACGTGGTCGTCGTCACGTCCGACAACCCGCGGAGCGAGGATCCGCTCGCGATCATCGCCGATGTCGTCGCCGGAAGCGATGGCAAGGCGCTCGTCGAGCCGGACCGATCGACGGCGATCGCCCGCGCGCTCGAGGAGGCGGAGGAAGGCGACGTCGTCGTGATCGCGGGGAAGGGCCACGAGCAGGGCCAGGAGCTTCGCGACCGCACCATCCCGTTCGACGATCGCGAGGTCGTGCGGGAAGTCCTGCGGGGATCGCGAGCGGCCGCGTGATCTCACTCACGCTCGCCGAGGTCGCCCGCCTCGCGCCGGGTGACCTTCGCGTCGCCCACGACGCCGAAGGGGTGACGGGCCTGAACACCGACTCGCGCCGCGTCGAGCCGGGCGACCTGTTCGTAGCCGTCGGGCGCGGCGGCGAGTACGTGGACGACGCGCTCGCTCGCGGGGCCGCGGCCGCGCTCGTTCCGGAGGACGCCTTCGCTGCGCTCGCTGCTCTCGCTCGCGCGGTTCGAGAGCGAAGCGGGGCGCGAGTCGTCGCGGTGACGGGCTCGATCGCGAAGACGTCGACCAAGGACATCCTCGGCGCCCTCTGTCGCCCGCACGCTCGGACCGTCGTCGCTGAGGGGAGCCAGAACAACGAGATCGGTCTCCCCTTGACGCTTGCGCGGATCGACGACGACACGGAGATCGCGATCGTCGAGATGGGCATGCGCGGCCTCGGCCAGATCGCCGAGCTCTGCGAGACGGCGCAGCCCGTGATCGGCGTGATCACGAAGATCGGCCCGGTCCACCTCGAGCTCCTCGGAACGGTGGAGCGCGTGGCGCAGGCGAAAGCCGAGCTTCTTGCGGCCCTTCCGCCAGGCGGCACGGCCGTCGTTCCCGCAGGAGACCCGTTCCTCGATCCGTACCTGAACCGCGATGACATCGAGGTCATTCGCTTCGGCCCCGGCGGCGACGTCGTGCTTCGCTCGTTCACGCCCCTCGGCGCGGCGTCGCGGCTCGAGGTCGACGCGCTCGGAACGCGGCTCGACCTCGAGATGAGCTTCTCCTCGCGCTACAACGCGACGAACGCGCTCGCCGCGCTGGCCGCCTACCACGCCCTCGGCCTTCCGCTCTCCCAAGCCCAGCGCGGCGCACGGGAGATCGTCCTCTCACGGTGGCGCGGCGAGGAGGTGCCGCTCCCAGGGGACGGGCTCTTGATCAACGACGCCTACAACGCGAACCCGCTCTCGATGGCGGCCGCGCTCGAGCACCTCGCCGAGCGGGCGGGAACGCGGCGGCGCGTCGCCGTCCTCGGTGACATGGCCGAGCTCGGGCCCGGTGCGGCCGCCTACCACCGCGAGGTCGGCGCGCTCGCCGCGCGAGCGGGCCTCTCCGCCCTGA
>JALZGN010000085.1 GCA_030861005.1 Actinomycetota bacterium | reverse complement strand
GCCTCGTGCGCCTTCGCGATCGCGAGCTCGCGCTCCTTGGTGCGTGCCGCCCGCCCTGCGCGTAGGACCGCAAGGCGCCGGCGCCGGAGGCTGAGCGCCTCGTGTTCGACGCCGAGCGCGTGTTGGGTCTCGGCGACCGCGGCCTTGGCTGCGGCGAGCTCGCGCTCGCGCACGGCCACCCGGCCGACGCTCTCCCCTAGCCGTTGCTGGAGCTCGTGGTGCTCTCGCAGGGCTCCGTCGTGGTCGCGCTTGCGCTCCTCCACGAGGTCGGCATGGGCCCGTTTGAGCCGTGCGTACTCGTTGCGCAGCCGCTCTCCCTCCTCGAGAGACAGCACCTTCGCGCGTAGCGCACGCATCCGGGCTTCCCTTGCCTCCAGCGCGCGCTCCGCCTCGGCAAGCCGACGCTCTTCGCGCTCGACCGCCGCGCGCCGCGCCTGCAGGTCGAGGTCGTCATCGGCCGTGCCGTTGATCGCGCCCGGGTTTCCAGGGCCGTCGCCGTGCGGTCCACTTCCGCCGGCCGGCTCCCTACTTCGCTCCTTCAACTCGCGAGCGCGCTCCTTGGCGGCGTGATGTCGCCGGATCCGCGCGCTCAGTACTCTCGCTCCCTCGGGGTCCATGTGTGCGGGCTGTCCGATGGCGCCGGCCCGTGCGGCGTCGGTGCTCATCCCAGCTTGATGCGCGAGGGATGGGGTCATACCCTCCAATTGGCTAGGTCGGCGGTCGCCGGGGCTGGTCCCGCCGGCCCCGTCCGAGCGGCTGGAGGGGCGCGTGACCACCGCCAGCCGGCGCAGCTTTCGGGCGGCGAGGAGTGCCCCTCCAGCGACCGTGAGCGCGATCACGAGGTACCACCGCAGCCCGGAGACGTTTCCGAGGCGTCGGCACTGGCGCGACCAGGTCGCGCGTCAATCACGCGGCCAAGCGAGCAGCGGGAAGCGATGGGCGTTCCGAGCTGCGAAGTATTGGGGTCGCCGACGATCAAGGACGAGAGCTACCGACCTGGGACGACCGTTTTGGCTTGGCTTGCCGCGTCGGTGCGTCCTCGCCGCAGGGAGGAATCGTTGTGCTCACATTCTTGGCGGCCTCATGCGATCTCGACTGACCTCGCATTGCGACCACGACACGATCGGGACTACTGCGTCAGATCACGTGACACTACCGTCTCGGAGCCGGGCTTGCAGGCTCGTGTGCTCCTCCGCCGAGCGAACCGATTTCGTCGGCGTGCACGCGGACGCGATCCTGGATCCCGGAGAGGTCCTCACTGTCCTTCCGGGACGATCGCACGCTGCACGTTCACTCGTCGCAGCAGCGCTCGAGCTGTACGAACGGAATGGCCACGTGGCCGGGATCGGGCGGGCGCGGGCCGCGTTGGCGCAGGTCGACCCGCAGAGGTAGCAGGCGCGTGCGAACGCTCGAGCGCGCGAAAAGACGAACGCTTCGGCTCGTAGAGCGCGGCTTCCTCGGACCGCTCATGGCCCTGGTCGCCTTTGTCGTCGAGCGGCGTCTCGTCCGGGCGATGAAGAAGCGTGCCCCGCCGAGCTGAATGCGTTGTCGGCGGCGCGAGCTAGCGGTCTCGCCGCAGGAAGTCGATGACCACTCCGGCTGTCAGGACGGTGGCGAGGCTCCCCAAGCTTGCCGGGACCCACGCCGCTACGTCGTCGGCCGTGGCCGTGATCGCTGCGCCGAGCAACGCCGCTCCGGCGCTGATGCCGACCGCGACCCGCTGGCCGGTCCGGCGGATCGTCTCCTCGAGTCGCTCCGTGCCGCGAAAGTCGACCTGAAGCTTCGTTCCGGGTCGGGCGCCAGTGACCCGCTCGACCGCCTCGACGAGCCTGATCAAGCGGACTTTCGCCTTCTGGGCTTCGTACAACATCTGCCGCGGGTTGGCTCCTTCACGAATCCGGCCGGCGAGCGTCTTTAGCACGAAGTTCCCGGCGACCTTGAACGGATCGAGAGTCGGATCAAGCTCGGCGGTCGCGATCTGCATCTGGGCGAACGCCTTCCCCATGAGGGCGAGCGAGGCGGGGAGGACGACGTGGTGTCGAAGGGCGACCTCGGTCACGTCCTGCAGGAGGGCGCCCAGCTGGAGATCCGCGAGAGCGGATCCTCGGTGCCGCACGATCAGGGCCTCGAGGTCACCCGTGAAGGCCTCGAGGTCGACTTCGTCTCCCTGCCCCTCTCCTGCCAGCATGAGGGCGACGTCGCTGAAGAACGCCGCGTCCTCTCGCCAGAACGCCATGAGAAGCAGAAGCAGGAGCTCGCGCGTCTCCGGCTCGACTTCCCCGACCATGCCGAGGTCGAGGAAGTAGATCTTGTCCTCCCACCACATGAGGTTCCCGGGGTGCGGATCGGCGTGGAAGAAGCCTTCGACGAGCACCTGCCGGTAGTACGCCTCGAGGAGCTGACGGGCCGCCTCCTTGCGCGCGCCGTCAGTAGGAGCGGCCCGAATCGGGATTCCTGGTATCTCCTCGAGGACGAGCAGGCGGGAGCTCGAGATCCGCTCGTGCACGCGAGGAACCGCGAGCTGTGAGTAGGGAGCGAGCGCGGCTCGCATCCGGGCGATGTTTCGTGCCTCCTGACGGAAATCCAGCTCGCGGCGAAGGGAGGCCGAGAGGTGCTCGATGATGGCGGGGAGATCGACCATCTGGCGGAATGCCGGACGACCCGCGGCCTTCTCTGCGAAGAGCTCGAGGAGGCCGAGGTCCTGCTGGATGTCGGCCTCGGCTGTCGGCCGCTGAACCTTCACGACCACCTTCTCCCCGTCCGCGAGCGTTGCCCGGTGAACCTGACCGATCGTCCCGGCCGCGAGCGGCGTGGGGTCGATCGTCTCGAACACGTCTTCCCACGGGACGCCCAACTCCTGCTCCATCACCGAGACAACGTCGGATTCGGTCAGGGGCGCGACGTGCTCCTGCAACGTCGACAGCTCCTCGACGACAGCGGGCGGAAGCAGATCGGGCCGCGTGGACAGGATCTGGCCGAGCTTGCAGAAGGTCGGTCCGAGCTCCTCGAGGCTCGCCCGGAATCGCTCCGCCGCGGCAGGCGTCGAAAGCGCGCTTCCGTCGGTGTCCGCGGAGGTGAAGAGCTCCTTCAGCCCGTGCTTTGCGACGACGTAGGTAATCCGGGCGGCTCGTCCGAGAAGGCGCCCCTCGACGTCGGCTGACGTCGCTTCCGGGAGGGAGGTCACCTGTTTCTCCCGAGGAGCCTTCCGACTCGTCGCTTCTCGGGGCGCATGGTGTTGACGATGACGACCGTGCAGCCGGCGTTGTGCGAGACGCGGTTCGGCACGTTGCCGAGCAGGAACTCTTTGCGTCCGCTCATGCCGACGCCGCCGACGACGACGACGTCCGCTTTCTCCTCGTCGGCTGCGGCGCAGATCGCCCTTGACGGATCCGTGTCGACTGCAACTCGCCCACGGCCGCGCGGCCCCGCGAGTCGCTCTGCGAGCGCACCCAGCTCCGCCAGCTCTCGGTCGGTTCCGACTGTCTCCGTGGGCGAGTCCGGAGGAACGACGACCTGGAAGATCACGAGCTCCGCGCGGTAGCGCTCGGCCATCTCGCTCGCCCAGGCGACGGCCCGATCCGCCGTCTCCGAGCGGTCGGTGGCGGCGAGGATCCGCTTGACCGGAGAGGTCACGGCTTTCACCCGCGTGACACCGCCTTCGTCTCGAACGCGACCGCCGCCGGATTCAGGGCTGCCACGCGCGCCTGCGGCAGTGCAGCGCATCCGAGCCACGCGACCTGCAGTCGCGACGCCAGGACCCCGATCCCGCCGACGAGAACCGCGAGACCGTCCATCGTGACCGCCCAGCCTGGGCCGACCAAGGCAGCGAGGCCCGCCGTGACGAGCCCTCCGAGGGGGAGCATCCCCACGAACGCCGCCGCCCGGATCGCCATCACCCGCGCGCGCAGCTTCTCGGGGCTGGCGGCCTGGAGGACCACCGTCGACCAGCCCGATGAAGACGACGCCCGAAACCCGCCGACGAGAGCCAATGCGAGCGGTGCCCTGAATCGACTCCTCGCCGACTAGCGGAACACAACCAGGCGCGTCGGCGACGCACTTACGCCAGACTCCAAGAGCACGAACGCGGACACTCGCGCGCGACCGCGTCGGAACGTCTCTTCCTCCGCGGCTTCGATCGTCACCGTGTAGCTGCGCGTGAGGCCATCGCAGATCGGATTGAAGAAGCCGAAATCGCTGTTGTGATCGCGCTGCACGACGTAGGCGAACGCCTCGAGCACCGTGCCCACGCACGTCACCGTGATCTGAGCCTGAACCGTGTCCTCGTCCACGAACGTTGCGAACTTGCCGATCGAGACATCAACCGTGTCCTGCGCCTGCGCAGCGGGGGCAGCGATCGCGGCAACAAGGAGAAGTGAGAGCAACCATCTCGTCATCTGCCCGCCTCCCTTCGTTGGGCAGATTCTCTCACGTCGAGAAGTAGGGGGTGGGACAGGACACGCCTGATCTTGGCGTAGTCCTCCTAGGCGATCACGGGCCCGTCCCTCTCGTCACGAACGGTCGCGCGCGCGGTCAACGCCTGCACGTCCTTTCGACGCCACTCGGCTTCGCGGTGACAGGACAGGCAGAGCGTCAGCAGGTTCGCGAGGTCGAGGAAGCGTGCGGGATCGTCGTCGACGTGGTGCGCCTGGTGCCCTCCGTCGCGCCGCACCCGCGGCAGCGGTAGCCGTTCCTCTTCTTCGCCGCCACGGCCGTCTCGCGCCATGCCTTGCTGTTGGAGCGCCGTCCTTGCCGGCGCGCCTCTGCTGGTGCCACCGTTCCCGGTCCCGCTCGATCGCCTTCTCGCAGCGCGTGCCCTTCGGGTGCGTCCCCGAGCAGAGCGAGCAGGCGTAGAGAATCTCGCCCACCTTCTCGGTACCCGTGCGCCCGCTCTGGTTGACGCGCTCGCGTCGACGAGCTTCGCGCCGCATCCGCCGCAGTGGGAAGGCGTCAACCAGGTCGCCATTTAACGCGAACTGGCAAATCGAGATGGCTCGTCGCCGAATCAGCGCACGTTTCTTTCCGGGAGTGTGAGTCGGGTAGGGTCGGCCGGACCGTCGTAGACGAGAAGGGAGGCACCGATGCACGCGGTCGTCGTGAGGAGCACGCTTCATGATCTCGAGCGGGCAACGACCTTTTTGAGGGAAGAGACTCTCCCGCGCGTCAGGCAAGCGCCGGGCTTGGTCGGCGCGCAGTGGGTCAGGATCGACGAGAACACCGGCACTTCGATGCTCACCTTCGAATCCGAACAGGCGGCGCAGGCAGCGGTAGAGCGGCTCAGGAGCAATCAACCGCCGGCGGATGCGCTGACGATCGAAAGTGTTCAGATCGGCGAAGTCGTCGAGCGGATCTAGCAGGTAGCGGCGCACCGCGCTGGTTCAGAGCCGTCCTCGAGGAGCAACGGCGCGCGAGCGAGGGAACTCCTCGGACGCCTCATGGGAGGGACCACGCCCATCGTGGAGGAAACAGGCGTCTCGAGAAACACGCAGGCAAGTAGTTTTCGCCTTTTGGGCGATAACCGCTGCTCGCTCAGGTAGCGTAAGCGGCGACGACCACCGTCTCCCGACGGATCAACCTCCGCGAGAAGGTCCGCACTGCGGGCCTTTCCGCCTCTCTAGAGAGCAAACGTCCGGAGGCCAACCCTAAGCTTCGGGCAGGTTGATGGACTTAAGGGAGACAAGGTGGATCGTGACGCCGCTCGAGTAGCCCGCGTCGGCGCGAGTGTTGGCCAACCGACGTCGCCCCTCGTGGACGCGCGCCCGCATCCGCTCGAACGCCTCCGATGCTGCCGACTGCGACAACCACGCGGATGACGAGAGCCGCGAACGCGCCAGGTAGCGACGCCGACTCGCCGACGGCGAGCTCAGACACGCTCGGCAGGGTCGCGCGGCGACCCGCCAGGTTCAGCTGAAGAAGATCGACCGCCGGCCCTAGCCCCGGCATCCGATCCCAACTGGGGCACGCCGTATTTGCGCACTTCGGGTTAAGTCGTGACCAGGAGAGGCGCATACGGGATTCGAACCCGTGTTACCGCCGTGAGAGGGCGGCGTCCTAGGCCCCTAGACGAATGCGCCGAAGCGCCGGGATCGTACCAGTGGCGCGCCGCTCGAACGGGCCGTGCCGGGGCGGAAGACGTGCTCCCGACGCCGCTCGCAGCTCGCTACGATCGCCGCACGCACCCAAGACGCCGGGAGGGCTCATCAGCGAGCAAGATGGGGCGGAGCGGGCTCGCCTGCTCGCGAAGGCGGTCGAGGCGGCGCCGATGCTGATCTTCGTCGCGGACGAGGCGATGAATTACATCGCGGTCAGCGACTACGCATGCGACGTCCTCGGTTACACACAGGAAGAGATACTCGGCCTGCGCGTCACGGATATCGCAATCGAGACACGAGCGGCGCGCGACTACCGGCGTATGGTCGAGGCAGGCTGGCTCGTCGGCCAGGCACGGCTGCGCTGCAAGGATGGGATGGAGATCACGATGCGCTACCGAGCAGGCGAAACAGAGCTCGACGGCAAGACTGCGTACGTCTCCGTCGGGTGGATCGAGTAGTGCGGTCAGGAAAAGAAGCGCGGCGTGCGGGGACGGCGCCGTGTCGCGAGCGGAAGCGCGGTTGCCTTGGCGCTCGCGGTCGTCGTCCGCGCGCGTAGCCTCGCGAGCAGGTTCTGCGGCGTTGTCGGGCGCGGCCTCAATGCCATTTCCACCCGCCGCCCACGACGATCGACGTCGCCACGAGCACGCCGACGAGCAAAGCGTTACTCGCGAAGACGCGAGCGTGCACGAGTCGCGGTCGGCGGATACGCGAAAGTCCGGGCTGCGCGTGCCTTCTCAGCAAGGCGACTAGGTCCAACTCCAGCCGTCCTCGACGCCGAGCCCGGCGGCGGCGAGAGCTGCGAGCAGGGCGACGAATACCACGAGCACGGCGCGCATGTTCCACACGATCACGCTTCTCTCCCCCTTCGGTTTCGTACCTGCGAATGGCCGTGATCGTGCCGCGTGTAGCGTCGCCGGGCATCCCTCGCACGGGGGATTTCGCCTACCGTCACCGCCGCCGGGAACGCGAGGCGGCTAAGGCGGGCGTCGTCGCCGCGC
>JALZGN010000042.1 GCA_030861005.1 Actinomycetota bacterium | reverse complement strand
GACGCGACCGTCTGGTTGAACGTCGTGTGCAGCCGCCCGTCCTCGCCGATCAGGCTCGGAAGCGGCCCCAGGTACGTGTTCAGGAGCTTCGAGAGCTCGCGCCACTCCTCGATCACGGCCACGATCGAGTGCTCGCCGCGGATCGCGCGCAGGACGCGCGTGTCCGTCGAGTAACCGGTCTTCCCCTTGCGGCCCGCCGTCAGCCCGAGCTTCTCGAACAGGATCCGCGCCACCTGCTGGGTCGAGCCGACCATGAACTCCTCGCCCGCCAGCTCGTGCGCGCGCGCCTCGAGCTCCTCGACTCGGTCGGCGAGGCGCGCCGTGATCTCTCCCATCCGGTACGTGTCGATTCGCACGCCGGCGTCCTCCATCGAGGCGAGGACCCGCGTGAGCGGGAGCTCGACCTCGCGGTAGAGCCGTTCGGCGCCCCGCTCGCGGACGCGCTCCACGAGGAGGGGGGCAAGGCGCCTCGCCTCCTCGGCGGCGCGAACGAGCGCGGCCGTCTCCTCGTCCGCGGCGGGTTCGGGGATGGCCTCGACGCCGTACTCGCCGGCGAGCTCGTCGATCGGGTACGCGGGCCGAGCGGGCTCGATCAGGTACGCAGCGATCATCGTGTCGTCAGCGGGCGCGAGCGGCATGCGTGGAAGGGACTTGAAGTCGTGGGCGACGAGCTCCGTGTCGCGGAGCCGCCCGGCGACCTCGCCTCGCCACGAGGCGACGACGACGCCGTCCTCGGAGGCGAGCGCGGCGCGGCCGTCGCGGATCGCGAGGCCGGCGCGCCCGCGCGCCGCCGGGATGTCCCCCTCGCCCCACTGGACCGTCGTTCCCGGGCTGATCCGCTCGGCCGCGGGTAGCGCCTGGTCGAGCTCGTCGACCCGATTCAGCAGATTCCGAAACTCGAGCCGGCGGAAGATCTCCCGAAGCTCGGAGCGGTCGGGCCGCGAGAGGACGAGCTCGCTCGGGTCGCACCCGAGTGGTAGGTCGCGCCGCATGCTGGCGAGCTCGCGCGCGGCGAACGCCTGCTCGACGTGCTCGCGAAGCGCCCGGGCGCGTGCGGGCGAAAGCTCGTCCACGTGCTCGAACACCCCGTCGAGCGAGCCGTACTGGGCGACGAGCTGGCCCGCGGTCTTGTCTCCGATCCCGGGGATGCCCGGGATGTTGTCCGACGGGTCGCCCTTCAGGGCGATGAAGTCGGGAACGCGGTCGGGCGGGATCCCGTAGCGAGCGTCGACGCGCTCGGGCGTATAGACGTGCACGTCCGCGACGCCTCGCGGGGTCATCATCAGGCAGACGTTCTCAGAGCAGAGCTGGAAGGCGTCGCGGTCGGTCGAGACGACGCAGGTTCGGATGCCGGCCTCGTCGGCGCGCGTCGCGAGCGTCGCGATTACGTCGTCTGCCTCCCAGCCCTCGAACTCGAGGTTCCGGTAGCCGAACGCCTCGACGATCGGCCGAAAGAACGGGAACTGCTCGCCGAGAAGGCCCGGCATCGGGCGGCGGTCGACCTTGTACTCGGGAGCGACCTCCGTCCGGTGCACCGGCCGCGTGTCCCACGCGACGGCTACCCCCCTCGGCCGGTAGTCGGCGAGGAGCTTGAACAGCATGTTCGTGAAGCCGAGGAGCGCGTTCGTCGGGAACCCCTCCGACGTCGCGAGCTCCTCGGGGAGGGCGAAGTACGCCCGGTACGCGAGGTTGTTCCCGTCGACGAGGAAGAGGTCGGCCTCGCGCGCGGGCGCGTCGTCGAGCTGGAGCTCGGCTCCCGTGAGCGTCTTCGGCATGTTCCCACTCTATTCGCGGGCGGAGTCGACCCAGCCGACGTTGGCCCGACGTCCGGGCCCTTGCCCACCTCGCGCTGCGGCGTAGACGGCGCCGCGCTCGCCCGCGGCTATTCCTCGCCGAGGTAGGTCTTGCGGACCTGCTCGTTCTCGCGGAGCGCCTTCGCGTCATCCTCGAGCGCGATGCGGCCCGTCTCGAGCACGTAGCCGCGGTCGGCCGTGTCGAGCGCCATGAGGGCGTTCTGCTCGACGAGCA
>JALZGN010000004.1 GCA_030861005.1 Actinomycetota bacterium | reverse complement strand
TCGAGCCGAGCATCTGGAGCACGTTCTGCTCCATCGCGTGCGCGTCCTGGATGTAGGCGACGAGCTTCTCGCGAAGTTGGTCTTGGCCCATCTTCGTTCCCCCGTCTTATCCGCCTCTCAGCCCTGGTACCCCACGCCGTGGAGAGTCGAAACCGGGTAGCGCCGTTGCGCGCCTTCACGATCGGGCACGGGGCCCGCCCCGCCGAGGAGCTGGTCGGCTGCCTCGAGGCGGCCGGAGTTCGGACGCTCGTGGACGTCCGCCGGTTTCCCTCGTCCCGCCGCCACCCGCAGTTCGATCGTGCCGAGCTCGCCGCCACGCTCCCGGAAGCGGGAATCGCGTACCGACACGAGGTCGAGCTCGGCGGGCGGCGACGCGGCGAGCCGGGCGAGGAGCGCTTTGCGTGTATCGAGACGCCTGCGTTTCGCTCGTACGCGGCACGGATGGGAACGCGGACGTGGCAGGAAGCGCTCGCGCGGGCGCTCGGCGAAGAGCGGCCGTGCTTCCTCTGCGCGGAGACGCTCTGGTGGCGCTGCCACCGGCGCCTGATCGCGGAGCTCCTCGCGGCGCGCGGCCACGACGTCGTCCACATCCTCCGCCCCCACGAGATCCAGCGCCACCGGCTCCTGGACGAGTCCGAGGTCAGAAGCGGGAAGCTCTACGTCTGCGGCGCGCTCGTCGCCTAACCGCGGGCGGCGGGTGCGGGACATTCGGCGACGCGGAAGGCGTCTACACGGCGAGGGCGAGCTGCCCGCGCGGCTTCGTCGGCACCTCGCGACGGTACGGGCTCGTGCCGATCCCGTGGCGCTCGCGGAGCGCGGCGAAGCGCTTCCCGAGCTCCTCCTGGTAGCTCTTCGGGGCGTACGCACGCGTTCCGTAGAGCTCGCGGTAGAGCGGCACCAGCTCCGGGTACGCGCGCTCGAGCCACGGAAGGAAGTGCGCGCGGATCCCGGTGCGGACGTGGAGCGCGATCGGCGCCGCGTTTTCGATCCCGACGCGCGCGCACTCGGCGAGGACGCCGTCCAGGTGCTCGTCGTCGTCGGTGAGGCCCGGCAGGATCGGCGCGACGAGAACCGTCGTCTTCATCCCCGCCTCGGCGAAGTGCGCGAGGATTTCGAGCCGCCGCCTCCCCGGTGGCGTGCCGGGCTCGACGACCTTCCGGACGTGCTCGTCTAGCGTCCCGACGCTCATCGCAACCGCCACCGTCGTCGCATCGTTCAGTCGCCGAAAGACGTCGAGGTCGCGAACGATCATCGTCGACTTCGTCAGCATCGACATCGGGTTCTCGAAGTCTGCGAGCGCCTCGAGGACGCCGCGCGTCAGCCGATAGCGGCCCTCGCAATGTTGGTACGGATCCGTGGCCGTGCCCATCGCGACCGTCTCGCCGCCCCACCGGGGCGACGCGAGCTCGCGACGGAGCACCTCGACGACGTTCGTCTTGACGACGATCTTGGACGAGAAGTCGTCACCGATGCCGAGGTCGAGGTACGAGTGGAAGGCGCGCGCGAAGCAGTAGTGGCAGCTGTGCGTACAGCCGCGGTACGGGTTGACCGTCCACCGGAAGGGCACCCGGCTCGCGTCGGGGACGCGGTTCAAGGCCGACTTGCAGTTGTCCTCGAGGTACGTCGCCCGCGCCACGGAGCGGATTCTAGAACGTACGTTCGATCGAGCGCAACGGTAGGATTCCGCGGGTGCCGCGCTGCGACGTCTGCGGGAACGACTACGACAAGGCGTTCCGGGTCGTCGGTCCCGGCGGCGAGGAGCGCACCTTCGACTCCTTCGAGTGCGCGATTCACGCGATGGCGCCGACGTGCGCCAACTGCGGTTGCCGGATCGTCGGCCACGGAGTCGAGGGCGGTGAGCGCATCTTCTGTTGCGCGCACTGCGCGGGTCAGGCCGGCGTCGGCGGTCTCGCCGACCGCGCCTGAGGCTACGCCGCTTCCCGGAGCGCCTCGATCTCGCGGTTCACGGCGAGCCGCTCGAGCGCTTGCGCCTCGATCTGGCGCACTCGCTCGCGCGTGATCCCGAGCCGCCGCCCGATCTCCTCGAGCGATTGCGGATCGTCGCCGTCGATCCCATAGCGGAGCTGGATCACGTTCCGCTCGCGCTCGGGAAGCTCGGAGACGGCGCTTCGGAGCGTCGTCTCCTCGAGGCTTACTCTGACCTCCTCCTCGGGCGCCCGCCCGCTCGTGAAGAGATCGCCGAACGCGGTGCCCCCGTCGTCCTCGCCGACCGGCTTGTCGAGGCTCGCGACGGCGCGCGCCGCGTCTCGCACCTCGCGCACCTGCTTCGCCGAGAGCTTGGCGGCCTTCGCGATCTCCTGGTCGGTCGGCTCGCGCTCGAGCTTGGCGGTCAGCTCGCGCGCGACCCGCGCGATCCGCTGCTCGCGCTCGACGATGTGGACCGGGATTCGGATCGTCCGCGCCTTGTTTGCGACGCCCCGTTGCACGGCCTGGCGGATCCACCAGGTCGCGTAGGTCGAGAACTTGTAGCCACGTCGCCAGTCGAACTTCTCCACCGCGCGGATGAGGCCGATGATCCCTTCCTGAATCAGGTCGAGGAGCCCGAGACCGTGGCCCTGGTAGCGCTTCGCGATGGAGACGACGAGGCGGAGGTTCGAGTTGATCATCCGATCCTTCGCCTCCTTGTCCCCGCGCTCGATCCGCTTCGCGAGATCGACCTCCTCTTCGGCTGTGAGGAGGGAGTAGCGCCCGACCTCGTTCAGGAAGAGCTGGAGCGCGTCCGTCGTCGACGACGCCAGGTCGCCGTTCACGTACGTCGCGTCCGCGGCCTCGCGCCCGCAGTCGTCGGTCACCTCGATGCCGCGCTCGGCGAGGCGGTCGTAGAGTGCCTCGGCCTCGTCCTCGTCCAGCTCGAGCGTCTGGACGAGCTGGTGAAACTCGGTCAGGTTGACGCAGCCGTGCTCCTCGCCGCGGTCGAAGAGCGCCTCGATCTGGGCCTGCGTCGTCGCGTCTTTCGTCTCTCCGATCGTCATACCTCCGTGTTTCCCTCTTGGCGACCCGCTTATTCCCGTCAGGCGTCGGGAGCCGCCCGCGGCGCGGCATCGCGGTTCGCCCCGACGGACGCGGCGACGACGAGGGCGATCGCGACGAGCTCCACGGGGCCGAGGCGCTGCGAGAGGAAGATCGCGCCCGCGAGCGCCGCGACGGCGGGTCCCAAGCTCATCAGGATGCCGAAGGTCGAGGTCGGAAGGCGGCGAAGAGCGGCGAGCTCGAGCGCGTACGGGACGACCGAGGCGAGCACCGCCACGGCGAGCGCGAGGATCGCGAGGCGGGGAGACGCGAGGTCGCCCCCGCCCGATGCGACTCCGGCCGGCGCGACGAGCATGGCGGCGACCGCCATCGAGACCGCGAGGCCCGGTCCGAGCGGCCACGTCGCGCCGAGTCGCTTTCCGATCACGATGTACGCGGCCCAGAAGACTCCCGCCGCGAGGGCGAGCAGGAAACCGAGGCGATCGAGGTCGACGGTCGGACTTCCGAGGAGCGCGACGCCGGAGCCCGCGAGCAAGATCCAGACGAAGTCGAGCCGGCGCCGTGACCCGGCGACGGCGACGGCGAGCGGCCCGAGGAACTCGACGGTCACGGCGACGCCGAGCGGCACCCGGTCGATCGCCTCGTAGAAGAGCGAGTTGACGCCAGCGAGCGCGACGCCGAGGCCGAGCGCGAAGCGGAGCGGCCCCCCTCGCCACGAGCGCCACGAGCGGGGACGCGCGAGGAGCGCGAGGACGATCGCTGCGAAGAGCGTCCGGAGGAAGACCGTCCCCGGCGGCCCGAGCTCCTCGAAGAGCGTCGTTGCGAGCGCGGCACCGCTCTGGACGGAGAAGGCGGCGGCGACGAGGAGGAGCGGCGCGGGCAGCCGGCCGAGCGCGGCGCGCCCGGAAACCGTGACGCTCGCCGCCGACGACTCCACCGTTCGATCGTACGCACCCGGCCGCGCCCGGCGCGCCATTCCCCCCGCGCGGGGGATGGCACCCTCCGTCGCGGGGGGAGACGCTCCGTCGGAACCCGAAAGGAGACAGCGAGACGCTCTCCTGCGGCCAGGGCTCTCTCACTTATGAGACCGATGCCGCACTTCCGCTTCTCACGACGACTCCTCTCCTTCGCGCTCGCGTCGGGGCTCGCGCTCGCCGTCGCGTCCGTCGGCTCGACCGCCGGCTCCGCTCCCGGAACGCCGGCGCCGCTCGGCCCGGCCGAGGGAGCGGTCTCCGAGGCGCTTCCCGCCTTCGCCTGGCAGGCGGTCGCGGGCGCCGATCGCTACGAGTTCGAGGTCGCGGCGGATCCCGGCTTCAACTCGCCGCTCTTCGGAACCGGGACCGCGGACTCGGGAAGCTTCTTCACGAAGAACACGCGCGCGGCGCTCACGAAGACGGTTCCGAACGGGACGTACTGGTGGCACGTGCGCGCCGTCGACGCGAACGGCGCCGTCTCACCGTGGTCCGAGCCGCGCTCGTTCTCGAAGCAGTGGACCGCGACGCCGAGCCCCGTCTTCCCCGCCGACGGCGCGACGGTCACCTACCCGGTCGATCCGCTCCGCCTCACTTGGACGCCCGTCGATCGCGCCGCGAAATACCTCGTCTGGGTCGGCACCGACCCCGCGCTCGGGACGCTCGTCTGGGAGCCGGTCGAGACGCAGGCGACGAGCTTCACCGGTCACCGGACGGGCGCGCTCGCCCCCGGGACGTACTACTGGGCGGTGACTCCGCTCGACGCGGCCGGGAACCGCGGCGTCCGGTCGCGCGTCTCGTCCTTCACGTGGAGCTGGCCGACGACGACGACGCCGACCTTTACCGATCTCGCCCCGTCGCGGGAGCAGGTCGACCCGTACCTCGCCTGGAATCACGTCCCCGGAGCGGCCGGCTACGAGGTTGAGGTCAACTCCTCCTCCGACTGGGCGCCCGGGTCGAAGGTCTGCTGCGACCCGCTCCGGATCGGAAGCGAAATCACGACGCTCGGGACGTCACACGCCCCACCCGAGCAGCTCGACAACAACCGCTTCTACTGGCGGGTCCGAGCGATCGACGCGAACGGGAACGCGGGCGTCTGGAACGTCGGCCCCTCCTTCGACAAGACGTTCGCCAACGTGCCCCCGACGATCCCGCCGAGCGTTAAGAACCTCCGCCTGCGCGACAACCTCGGCGATCCCTACAACGGCGTCGACCCCGACTCCGTCGGCTACCCGGTCGCGACCGGCGTGCCGGTCCTCTCGTGGAATCCCGTGCCGGGCGCCTCGAGCTACCAGGTCGACGTCACGCCGTTCCAGTCGGGCGTCTGCAACTGGTCCGCGCCGCTCGGAAGTCACTGGGTGAAGTACACGGCGACGAACGCCTGGACGCCGCTCGGCTGGGACTGGAACAACGTGAAGCCGTTCCCGCATCCGGAGCCGGTGAGCCACGACTTCCTCACGCGGCTCGTCGAGGGGTGGCAGTACTGCGCGCGCGTGCGCCCGGTCGACCGCGCGTCGACGGCGAGCGGCCCGCTCGTCTTCGGTGACTGGACGTACCTGCCCGCGAACAACACGGCCGCCTTCGAGTGGACGGGCCCGGCACCGTCCGCGCCGTGCACCGCGCCGTGCTCGCTCGCCGCCTCGCACTACCGGCTCCCGCTGACGGGAACGACGCTCGGCCGGATGCCGCTCTTCACCTGGCAGGCGATCCCCGGCGCCGAGAGCTACTACGTCCTCGTCTCCAAGGATGCGTCCTTCACGAACCTCGTCGACTACGCGTACACGCGCATCCCGGCGTACGCGCCGCGGACGGGCCGGCAGACGAAGGGCTATCCAGACGAGCTCACCCTCTACTACTGGGCCGTCCTCCCCGCCGACGACCCGAACGGAAACGCCGTCTCCGCGACCCCGCTCACGAGCTTCCCGCGCAGCTTCCAGAAGCGGTCGATCCCGCCGACGCTCGTGACGCCGGCCGCCGGCGCCGTCCTCGCGGGGCCGACGACGTTTCGCTGGACGCCGGCCGAGGGCGCCCGCCGCTACCGCCTCGAGGTCTCGCAGGACCCGAGCTTCGCGAACCTGGTCGACGACACCTTCGTCCTCACCGACTCGACCGCCTACACGAGCAACACGACGTACCCAGCCGACACCGTCCTTTACTGGCGCGTGCGCGCGGACGCCGAGGACGGGGCGAGCTACGTCGGCCTCACGTGGTCGACGACCGGCAGGTTCACGAAGCGACTCCCGACTCCGGTCCCGAACGCCGAGCCCTCGGCCGGGAACTTCGTCCCCACCTGGACCTGGGACCCGGTTCCCCGGGCCGTCTCGTACGACGTCCACCTCCAGTACCCCGACGGGACGGCGCAGGATTTCACCGATCTCCGGAGTGCCGCCGTCACGCCGACGCTCATGGCGGGACCGGGCGTCTGGCAATGGCAGGTTCGGGCGAACTTCCCGCGCGCGAACGGGAGCGTCGTCCACGGGCCCTACTCCCGGCTCGTTTCCTTCACCCGGACCATGCGGGAGCCGTCCGGTCCCGCGACCGCCGCCGGCCCGAGCCACGTTCTGACGACCTGGAACCCGGCGCCGGAAGCGAAGGAGTACCGGATCCAGGTCGCCGCCGACCCCGCCTTCGCGTCGCTCGTCGAGAGCGCGAAGACCGAGAACACGAACTTCGCGCCGCGGCTCACGGCGCCGCGGTACCAAAACGGCGGGACGTTCTACTGGCGAGTGGCGAAGGTCGACGAGCGAAACAACGTCGGCGACTTCACGGCGGCGCAGACCTTTGCTCTCGCCGCGCGAAGCCCCGACGCCGAGACGACGACGGAGCGGCTCGTCTTGCGAGCGAGGGGGCGGATCGTCCTCCGCCGTCGCGTTCGCCTCGTAGCGACCGTCCGAACGGCCGCGGGCCAGCCGGTCCAGGGGGCGAGGGTACGCGTCTCGGGAGCGGGAATCCGGGTGCGGCCGAAGCTCACGACGGCGGCCGGGCGCGCGGTCTTCCGCGTACGGGCGACGAGGCGAGGGCGCGTCACCGTGACGGCCGCGAAGGCCGGATACACGCGGGCCACCGTCCGGCTCCGCGTCCGCGCTCGCTAGCGCATCGCCGCGGCTCGCTCGCGTTTCGCGCCCGCCCGCGGGGGAACGACGCGCGCATGAACGAGTTCAACGAGCACGGCCCGGTCCCGGACGCAGCGCTCGGGGATCCCGCCGCGGCGGACGACGAGCCTCCGACGGCGGGCCAGCGCGCACGCGAAGCGGGAACGGAGCCGGCGCGCGGCGAGACGGACGAGCATCGCGAGTCGGAGGCAGCACCAAACTGACGGGAGGAGGCGCCGTGGACGACGAGCGGATGCCGGAGGCATCTCCGACGCCCGGCGGAGCGGAGCCGGGCGAGCGGACGGAGGAGGGGACGGCGGGACGCCGTCTCGACGAGGAGACGATCGCCGGCGAGGCCGTTGCCGAGCCCGGCTTCGACCCGGAGCGCGAGAGCGCCGGCGCAGGCGTCCCTAACGTTGATGCCGAGGATCGGGCGGCGGCCGGCGGAGCGCCCCCGAGCGCGGGTCGCGACGCCCCCCAGGGCGGGCTGGGCGTCTAGCGGGCGAAGAACTCCGCGACCGCGTCCACCGTCCGGTCGATCTCCGCGTCGCCGTGCGCGAGCGAGACGAACATCGCCTCGAACGGCGACGGGGCGACGTAGATCCCGCGCGCGAGCAGGTGGCGGAAGAGCGCCGCGTACCGCTCGGTGTCGCTCGCCCGCGCCTCCTCGAGGTTTCGAACCGGCCCGCGGCGGCAGAAGAGGGTCGCCATCGCGCCGACCCGCTGCACGCACGCCTCCTCGCCGACCGCGCCGCGGAGGCCGCCTTCCAAGCGGGCGCCGCGCCGCTCGAGCTCGTCGTAGAGCGCCGGCTCGCGTAGCCGCCTCAGAACGGACGTCCCGGCGGCGGTGGCGAGCGGGTTCCCGGAGAGCGTGCCCGCCTGGTAGACGTCGCCGACGGGTGCGAGAAGGCCCATCAGGTCGGCCCGGCCGCCGAACGCCCCGACGGGCATTCCGCCGCCGACCACCTTCCCGAGGATCGTCAGGTCGGGCCGAACGCGGAACCGCTCCTGCGCGCCGCCGCGCGCCACCCGAAAGCCGGTGATCACCTCGTCGAAGACGAGGAGCGCGCCGGTGCTATCACAAAGCCGGCGTAGCCCGGCCAGGAAGCCCGGCTCGGGCGGGACGACGCCCATGTTCCCCGCCACCGGCTCGACGAGGACGGCCGCGACCTCGCCGGCGGCCTCGACCGACTCGAGTTCGTTGTACGGGCAGACCACCGTGTCCGCCGTTACCGCCGCCGGGACTCCCGGGGTGGACGGGATCGCGAGCGTCGCAAGGCCTGAGCCAGCCTCGGCGAGGAGCGCGTCCACGTGGCCGTGGTAGCAGCCCGCGAACTTGACCACGCGGTCACGCCCCGTCGCGGCGCGCGCGAGGCGGAGCGCGCTCATCGCCGCCTCCGTACCCGAGGAGACGAGCCGGACCTGCTCGATGGACGGGAAGGCGTCGACGATCTCCTCCGCGAGCTCGACCTCCCCGAGCGTCGGGGCGCCGAAGCTCGTCCCGGCCCGCGCCGCCGCCGTCAGCGCGTCGACCGTCTCGCGGTCGGCATGCCCGAAGAGGAGCGGGCCCCAGGAGAGGACCCAGTCGACGTAGCGGTTCCCGTCGACGTCCTCGAGGTAGGCGCCGTCGCCCCGGCGAGCGACGAGCGGGACGTCGAGCCCGACCGCCCGCATGGCGCGGACCGGCGAGTTGACACCTCCGGGGATGAGCTCGAGCGCCCGCCGGAAGACCTCCGACGCGGCGCGCGGGCGCGGTGACGCCGTCAGGCGCGCTCCTCGTCGAGGGCGAAGAGCGAACGGAGCGCGTCGGCGTGCGCCGGGCCGCCCTCCTTGACGCGGACGGTCGGATCGTGCAGGAG